>JBFYPV010000097.1:0-4741 GCA_041303085.1 Crocinitomicaceae bacterium | reverse complement strand
CATTCTCCGTGGTGGCAAGTTGAGACTTGAGGTTTTGGGAAAGGTCTTGTTGTTGGGCATATTGGGCCAATAATTCGTCGTAGGAGCTTTGGAGATTGATTTGTGGCAGACTTTGATTTTCGGATGCTTTGAGATAGGAGGCTTTGCGGGAGGCTTGGTCGTAAACTTGAAGTTCGGCGGCGGCGGCTTCGCGTTCTGTGCGCAATTGGGCGGCGGTGGCGTCTAGCGCTTTGCTTTCGCGCTCGCGTGCGGCGATTTGTAGTTGCGTTTGGGCCTGTTCTTTTTTGGATTGGAGCGGTAAGGCGGTTTGCAGTTGCTTGATTTGCTGTGCGACTTGCTGCTGCTGGGCTTTAATGGCGGCTTCTTCTTGGATGAGCTTTTGCAAGCTACGCTTCTGTTCGAGAGCTGCGGCTTCAAGTGCGCTGGCGCCATCGAAAGCGGCGATTTCCAAATATTGTTGGAGGGCTGCTTGCTGTTGGGTCCAGCCAGCGAGCAAGCCAAGGGAATCACCGGAAAGCAGTAAAGCCTGATGGCGTTCGTTCATGGCCCGCAGGGTATCGAGGAGCACCAAATCTGGAATATTGGCGGCCTGATTGATTTGGATCCAGCGTTGATTGAATGCCAAAGCGCTTTCTACGCCTGCTAATTCTTGGAGCAGTTCTTTGCGTTCTGTTGCAGAACTAGGCTGCTCTAAGGAATGGCTTAACTTGGCGAGGAGTTGTTCTCGGACTTCGAGTTGTTGTTCGAAATCTTGGCGCAAAAGCTCCATGAGGCGCACTTGGTTTTCCAGACTTACCTCTGCGGCCAGTAAAGTATCTATCATTTGAGTGACAAACGCTGCGGTGTCTTGGGCAGGAAAACCCCAAGTTGCGGCCAAAGAGGCTTGCAGTGGCTTGGTGCTTTCGAGCGCTGAAGTCTTAGCCTGCAGAAGCCCACCCTTTGCGACATTCATTTGGAGTTTGGAAAGGCCTGCCAATTGGGTGGCCGGATCTTGCTCGAGGAGTTGGTTGCGGACCTGCCACTGTTCTTTGCCTAGTTCGTCGCTGAAATACAGTACTTGTTGTTGCAATATGGTTTGCGGCTTCAGGTTGGGGATACTGAAACGCGTTTGATAAACTTTTGAAGCGCCGTCTACTTGTATTTCGAGTAAAAAATCACCTTTCTGAGGCAACGCTACTTGATATGCGCCCGTGGCATCGGAAACAAAAGGCCCATAGACTTCACTGGTGAGTAGGTCTGTAAATTGAAGACTCAGCGCTTTAGATTCGGGTTGGAGTTCATTTGTAAAAAAGCCTGCAAATACAAAGTTGGACCGAACGGGTGCGTCGAGTTGTAAGGTATAAATTTCGTACTGCCCCACAACGCCTTGTCTGGAGGTCGCAAAATAAGCCTGATTTTGCGCGGCATCGCAGACGTAAAAGAGGTCGTCGCTAGGGCTTGCGTAGGGATACGGCATTTTTTCAATTGCCGATGCCGTGTTGGTCGTGAGCTCAAAGGAGGCCTTGAATAAGTCGTGAGCACCAATGCTTTGCGCGGTAGAACTGAAATAGAGTGTTTGGGAGGCCGCATCATAAAAACCAAAAGACTCATTGCTTAAAGGGTCATTGACACCGCCGCTGATGAGCTGAGGGCTACCCCAGTTGTTGTTGGCATCTTTCTTTTGGATATATAAATCGAGCTGGGTGCCTTTTGGACCATACGACGCCAAAATTCTGTATTTCATTCCGCGCTTGTAGGCATAAACAGGTACATGCGCGTGCTTTGCGTTGTTCTTGCTATGCACCTCAGGCGCCTCGTAAAAGGTGTAGTCGTCTGGAGCAAATGGATAGGCTGAATAAAATTTGGGGCTCTTTGTTGTTTGTAGCGAGAGCAGCGGCAACCGGATGAAAGCCGATACTTCTTTTAAGCCACGCTGGCATTCGGCAATTTGACGGCTGACATCTCGTGGTGCTTTGGTTTGCTGACTGAGCTCTTGATAGTTTTCGTAGGCTTTGATGGCTTGCGCGAAAAAATATTGTTCTTGAAAGATTTGTGCACGGTAGTAATACAGTAAGGGATCGGGAATTTGCTTGAGGCCTAGGGCTACATCGAAATATTTGGCGGCTTCAAAGTGATTGTCTACTTCAAAAAGGCAGACGCCATAATGGTAATTGAAGTTTGGGTTTTGTTGGTCTTTGGCCAGTAATTGGCGATAATCTACGAGGGCTGCGCTATAATTTTGTTGCGCAAAAGATTGTGTGGCACGTTTCTCAAGGCTGCTCTGACTTTGGGCCAAAGCACTCTGGTTTTGCCCCAATAACAAAACAGTAAAAACGAAATAAATGAGCCTTTTTGTGCGCACTATAAGTAGAATAACCTATAGGCTTACGATTTTTTGGCAAAAAGGTTCATGCGGTTTTCGGTGCCTTTGAGCAAGCGCTCAATATTCTTTCGGTGCGCCCAAATGACGAGTGTTCCGAGTACGATCGTGAAGATGATCATGATGCGGGTGTCGTTGTGGATGAAAAAATAAGAAACCAACGGAAAACAGAGTGCAGAGATGATGGCGCCGAGCGAAACATAACGCGTGGTGAGAAAGACCAGCAAAAACAAAGACAAGCAAACCGCAGCTGCTGGCGGATTGATGCCGATGACGATCCCTAGAGAAGTAGCTACGCCCTTTCCGCCTCGAAATTGCGCAAAGATGGGGAAGACATGACCCACTACAGCACTAAAACCACCCACTAATTGCAAGATCAAAAACTCGTCTTTGTAACCACTAAAAGCACTTTGGGCTAAAAAATAGGGCAAGCAAGCAGCTGTGGTGCCTTTGACGACGTCGGTGAGCAGCACCATCCAGCCAAAACGTTTGCCTAGGATGCGAAAGGTGTTGGTTGCACCGGCGTTTTTACTGCCGTGTTCGCGGATGTCAATGCCTTTAAAATAGCGGCCAACCCATACCGCTGTGGGGATGCTACCAAGCAAATAAGCGGTGAATAAAACAAATAAGAGCGTCATTAATTTTATTTATTTAGCAAATAAGCCCTCAATTTAGCTAAAATTTTTGAAGCTTCCTGTTCTTGGGTGCTCTCGTAATTGAAATTTCGGGTCTTTCTTTTGTCGGGTTTGATGCCATCAATAGCTGCCAATAGCTTGACATTAGTGGAATACACACTCAACAAACCGTCTTTTTTCTCCTGCGAATAACCCAAGATATAGCTCGTGCCGTCAAAAGCTTCCAAGGACCAATAAAAGGCTGTGTTGGCGTCATCGCCAAAACTTTGCACATATGCTTGCGTGAGCGTCACGGGCTGCACAATTGCGGTGCCGTTGATCGAGATGAGGCCAACGCTTTGGGCTTCGCTCATGAGGCCTTTTGCTTGCTTGTTTGCACTTGGTTTATTGCTCCCGAAATTCTCGAGAACGATGCCGCTGATGATCAGGCTTTGCTCAAGCGTATTCGGCATTTTCTTCAATTTTTCTTCGTCAAAATCTTTAAACACTTCTTGTGCATCTTTCGGGTTAGACCACGCCGTAAGGCTGTTCAGCAAAGCATCCATTGGTTTTTTGATATTCCATTCGGGTGCTGTTTCCGAAGCCTTGAATTGGTTGGTCATTTCTGTCCAGACCGCGTTGTCTAGCGGCATCGTGATTTTGGCATTGGCTGCAATGCGGGTCTTTCTTTTTTCGGAATCGTAGCTGATCTTGCCATATAAATCGATATCGACCTCACCTGTTGCGATGCCTAAATCGATGTGACCATAGCCTGACAAGCTGCAACTTTCAACGGCTAGCACCAATAAATTGCTCAGTGAGTCTGTGCGTTCCAAGCGCGCTTTGCTACCGACCTCAAATTGTTTGGTTTGCTGATCGTATTGGAGGTAACCCGAGACGCGGAAAAGCCCTGGGTCTGCTACGCCAATTTGCTGAGACAAGAAGGCAGGATAAATACGCATGCTATCAGCACGTTCGGTGGCGCGCCAAACAAAACCGAGCGCCAAGCTATTGCCTTTGGCATCTGTAGGTTTTTCGGGGATAGGAATCTGAATTTGTTTGGCTAAAATGGTGTCCTTGAAACTCATCCAGGATTTGTCGTATTGACAAGGATGAGAAAGCTTAGTGGAACCTTCTAGCAGCAAGCCCGGATGATTGGCCTCGATTTGAACTTTTCCAAAATAAGCAAACTCTGGACTGAGCTGAAACTGCGCGTTTTCTGGAATCTCACCTTTGGCCACCGTTTTGGTTTGTACGTAACTCAACGATTTAATGCCAATGACGCTTTTGCTGCTGTCGCGGTCGTAGTACGGATAAACACCATTGCCATCATACGCCAAACGTCCTGCGATGTGCAGTGTGGCTTGTTCAAACTGATGAAACTTCGTGATGTAATTGGCCAAGACTTTCGCATTTTTGAGCGTATCCATTGCTGCGGCTTTGCGGATCCGCACCCGAGAAGAATCTGGAAAGATGCGCGCGTCGCCAACCTGAATATACTCGACGGCATCGCAGAGTATCAACTGACTTTTGAGGTCGTATTTGGCGCTAAGCGACTTGAATTGCAGTGAATCTTGTTTGGTATTTGTGGAATAGAAGTTGTTGCGCGCGAGGTCTGCCCCACTCTCAAAGGTTGTTTCGCCTCCTTTGTTTTTCTTGAAGTCTAGTGACTCGCCATCGATGAACCAAGTAAATTTATCCATCTGACAATAGTATTCATTGGCAGGGAACATGATGCGCTTGGTGCCGTTGGAAGAGAATTCACCGA
>JBFYPV010000096.1:0-4011 GCA_041303085.1 Crocinitomicaceae bacterium | reverse complement strand
CACCAGTTCTCTAAGATGCTGAGTTTGGGTTCGCGGCCGACATACACGCGCTCAATGCCTAAAAGTGCAGCGCGGTCCTGGACCATGTGCTCGGTAAAACCCGAAGAAATGATGCCGAGTTCCAGTTTTTTACTTTTGCTGAGTTCGAGCAGCGCCAGGCCGTCGTGGGTGTTGTAGCGCTTCATTTGGTCGCCTTTTTCACTGACGTACATGCCGCCGTCGGTCAGGACGCCATCGACGTCGAGGATCAGCATTTTGAGGCCTTTGATTTTTTTGTCGAGGCTGGCTTGCGAAAAAAGCGGTTTGAACAAGAGTGCTTGCAAATCGATTTCGTATTCTTCACAAATAGCTTCGAGGTCGTAGATGGAAAGTTCAAAGACGTTGTCGGCGTCGAGGTCGGCGAGAAAATCGTCAAATTCAATGCCGTTGGTCTTGCAGAGACCTTTAATATTTAGTTCAAGTAACATAATTAAATAATTTGATAACCAACGCTTTGTGCTACTTTTTGAATGTCGGAATGGAGTTTTCTGAATTCGTCGTAGTTGAGCTGCTGAGAGGCATCTGATTTGGCAACCTTAGGGTTTGGATGCGCCTCGATGAGCAAGCCGTCTATGCCCATGGCCACGCAAGCGCGCGCCAGCGGATTCACGCCGTAAGCGTAGCCCATGGCGTGAGATGGATCTAGTATGATGGGTAAATTGGTGTGTTCTTGCAACCAGGCTACGCCACATAAGTCGAGCGTAAAACGGGTGCCTGTTTCAAAGGTGCGGATGCCGCGCTCGCAGAGCACCACATTTTCGTTGCCACCTGAAAGCACAAATTCGGCTGCTTGTACAAATTCTTGGAGGGTTGTTCCAAAACCGCGCTTGATGAGCACGGGTTTCTTGATTTTTGAACAGGCGCGCAAAATACCTTGGTCGTACATGGCTTTAGCACCCACCTGAATGATGTCGGTGTGTTCGATGATTTCATCGATGTGGGTGGCATCGCGGGCTTCGGTGATCACGTTGAGGCCGTAGTCTTGGCGCATTTTAGCCAAAAGTTGCAAGCCTTCTAGGCCCATGCCTTGAAAAGAGTAGGGGCTCGTGCGCGGTTTGTAGGCGCCGCCTCTGAGGGTGGTGAGGCCCATGCTCACGAGTAACTCAGCCGAACCGCGGAGCTGCTCTTCTGATTCGACAGAACAAGGCCCGCCAATCAAGATGGTGTTGTTGGTTTGGCCACCAATGGTGACATTTCCAAACTTTACTTCGCGTTTTTGGTCCTGGAACTTGCGCGAAGCCAACTGTATGTCGTTGGCAAAGACCCAATGGTTTTGGGTGTGGTCTTGCAGCGCTGCAGGAACTTCTTTGAGGCCGCTACCGGTAATCAGGTAGTCTTTTCCGAGATATTGGATGTGAAAAGCGTGGTGTGTGGCAGCGAGTGCAGCTGCATTGGTGTTGTTTTTGAGTTCGATGATCATATTTCTGCTTTGATCAGGTTGGAGAATTGAACGATGCCTTTGAGTTGCTTGGCAGCGTCGATGACAGGTAAATAAAGCACCGCAAAGGGGCTGTTTTTAATGAGTTGCAAGAGTTCAACAACGCTTGCATCTTCACGGATGCAAATAGGTTGGCGGTTGATCATGCTATTTGGGTCGATGAAGTTGAGGTCTGAACCGTTATGGAGGTTCTTCAGTAGGGCTTTTCTGATGTCGGCACTCGATACCAAACCGATGAAGGCATTGTGAGCATCTACAGCCATAGCGACACCCATTTGGCCCTCTTCTACTGTTTGTAGCACATTTTTTAAATCTAAATTTTCAATGCTGAACTTCGGGGTTTCGTGCAAGGGCGTCATGAAATCGGCCACTTTGAAGGCGGAGCCAATGCTGCGCTTGGTGAGGTTCATGAGCGCATTGCCCACGCTGGCCTCTTTGAAAAGGTAAGAGCCCGAAACGGCCGTGCTCACGCCCATTTGTCTTAAGATAAACGAGACTTCAGGATTCACGCCGCCGTCTACATGTATAGACTTATGGGGGTAGCGCTTTCTGAAGTTTCTGATTTTATCAAAATTGAGCCGGTCAAAAACACCGCCAGATTGCCCTGGGATAGTGGCCATGATCAGGATGAAATCGAAGTGTTCGTAGGTTTCAAAAGCCGATATGGGAGTAGGGGTAATGAGGGCGAGGCCTTTTTTACCTGTAATTGCTTCAGGTATTTGCAACTCAGTTTTTAAATCTTCTACTTGAAAAGTGAGGTACTCAACGGGGTTTTCGAGTAGGTAGGGGTAAAATTTGCTCGGGTCAGGGGTAATGATGTGCAAATCGAGTGGGAGCGAGCACCATTCGCGGATTTTTTTGATGTCGTCAAAAACGCGGAGGTCGTCGTTGCAATCGATGTGGAGGAGGTCTACTTGATGGGCTACTAGGTCAGCAATAACGGCTTGCAAAGGGCGAGCGGCGTCGGAATAAATGGATGCTGAAATTTTCATGGTAGACACAAAAAAAGATGGGGTAAGCTACTTTTATCGCACCGCTACAACCTCTTACCTTTGCTACATTCCTGTCCTGGAGGATTCAGAGGGAGCTGGTCGTAAAAGACTTACCCCATGCAAAAATACGAATTTCTTGTGATTCTATGCAATAATTGCGCGGTTCAATAAAGAAATCATGGCCAAAGTCACAATAAAGAGCTGGGTGGCAGTTTCTTCGGAGAGTGCAGATCCGTCTTCATCTTCTTCTGAAACTTCCATCGCCATGAATTGAGCCAAGAAAGGTTGGTCGCAGAAAGATTCAATGATTTCTTCGTCTTCGCTTTCAAAATACTGATCGAGCATGTCAAAGAAAGGCTCTTCTAACGCATCGATGTCTTCTTCGGTAATGGTTCTGAGTTCCACGCCATCTTGTTTGAAGGCTTCAAGTACCAAGCAGAAATAGTAAATCAACAAGCCTTCAAGGTCATCGTTTTTGTATTCCTCAGGCGCCGTCATGACATAGCCCAATAAGGCTTCTTGTGCATCGGCATAGCGCTCCGTGATGTTTTCGAGTTGTTCGTCGGTGAGGTTGTCTACGACCTCAATGGCCTTTTCGATGGCCGCTAAAGAAACTTGTTTCATAAAATAATTTTGGCAAAGGTAGTTTATTTCTCGCTCTTCATTCTGTGTAACTTGGGCTACAAATCAAAATGTAACAAGTTCTTAACTTTGTACTCGAAATGAAAAAGATACTCCATTCCGAAAAATATTTCACAGGCATTGGCTACCTACTTGGCGCCATCCTAGGTTATGTTTATTTCAAACTCTTTCCTTGCACTACTGGTTGCGCGCTACGCAGCACGCCCTACGCCACCGTACTCATGGGTTTGTTACTAGGAGGCTCCGTTTTTCAATTTATTTTCGAAATTATCAACCCTAAAAATAAGAAAGATGTCAAAAACAATCATTGATGTGCGCACGCACGCCGAATTTGCTGGTGGCCACGTAGCCGGATCCATCAATATTCCACTCCAAGAAATCACCGGTCATATCGACGAAATCAAAGCCATGGCTCAGCCGATTATTTTTTGCTGTGCTTCGGGCAACCGCTCGGGTCAGGCCACGCATTATTTCCAATCTATTGGCGTAGATTGCGAAAACGGAGGTTCTTGGTTAGATGTCAATTACTTAGCTTCTCAACAATAAGCGATGTCTTTACTCAAGAAATTATTTGGCGGCACAAGCGTAGATTTCGCAACGCTTGTTAAGCAAGGTGCCATGATCATCGATGTGCGTTCACCTGCAGAGTTCAAAGGTGGGCATGTCAAAGGCGCAGTCAATATGCCTTTGCAGTCTTTGCAAGCCAACATGAGCAAGATTCCCAAAAACAAAACGATCATTACTTGTTGCGCGTCAGGCATGCGCAGCGGTAGTGCCAAAAGCTTGCTCAAGGCAGCTGGCTACACCGTGCACAACGGCGGTGGCTGGATGAGCCTCAAAAGCAAAATCTAAGATTTATATCCAACAAAAAAGGCGACCATTGGTCGCCTTTTTTGTTGG
>JBFYPV010000095.1:0-10902 GCA_041303085.1 Crocinitomicaceae bacterium | reverse complement strand
CCTGTTCATTTCGATGACAGCGCAAGCCAAGAAGAAATTCTCGCGGCGTATGCCAAAGACCTCAAGCCATTCATGGCCAAAGGCGGTTATCAAACTGCAGACGTCATCTCTATTAATGCGCTCACACCAAACTACGAAGCAATTCGCGCCAAGTTCTTGGCTGAACACATCCACGACGAAGATGAAATCCGCTTTTTTGTGGATGGTCAGGGTTTGTTTTGGTTCCATTTAACCAATGCACCCATTTTCAATGTACTTTGCCAGCGCGGTGACCTCATTAGTGTCCCGACAGGCACCAAACACTGGTTTGACGCAGGCCCACAAGACCCGTTTGTAAAGGCCATTCGTATTTTTACAGACATGACCGGCTGGACGCCACACTACACAGCATCGGGCATTGAAGGCAATTACCAACATTTTAAAGCGCCAAACCTTGGATAAGCAGATCAAATATATCCTGACAGACATCGAAGGGACCACCAGTTCTATACACTTTGTTTATGAGGTCTTGTTCCCGTATTTTCGGGAGCATCTCAACGACCTCACCAAGCATGCGCAAATCAATGAGGTCAAGCAAGCGTTTGCCGATGTCATTGACATGGCGGCCAGAGAAGAGGGCAAGCACCTCACCACTACAGAAGAAGTTCTGGCTTGTCTCAAACAATGGAGTGACGAAGACCGTAAAGTCACGCCGCTCAAAACCGTGCAAGGTGTCATTTGGAAAAGCGGTTATGAATCCGCACAAATTACGGGTCATGTCTATGACGATGTTCCTGCAGCGCTCAATCAATGGCGCGCCTTGGGTTTAAAAATTGGTGTGTTTTCTTCTGGCTCGGTAGCTGCGCAAAAATTATTGTTTCGCTACAGCGATTTTGGCGATCTATCTGGGCATTTTTCTAATCATTTTGATACCACTACTGGCCCCAAAAAAGAGGTGGAAACCTACCATAAAATCACCCAGTTGTTGGGTTTAGCGCCTGAGCAAATCCTATTCTTATCAGATATCACCGACGAACTCTCCGCCGCAGCACAAGCCGGCTTGCAAACCATCCAGCTTGTTCGGCCGGGTACTAGTGCCAATTGGCCAAGCACCGTCCAGCATTTTTTGGAAATCTGAAAATCTAAGCCATAAAAAAAGCCACTCCGAGAAGTGGCTTTTTTTATGATTTAAAAATCTTAGTTGTTGGTAGGAGCACCTGCGTTGTTGACTGGCATTCCGCTCTCTGGAGCCGGACCAACTTCACCTTTAATGCGGATCACTTTATTTGGTTCGTTGAGTGCATTTGAGGTAATGGTTACGCTTTTGTTGATTGGGCCCGGACGATTGGTGTCGTATTTGACACGAATGGTACCTTTTGCTCCTGGTGCAATTGGCTCTTTCGGCCATTCAGGAACGGTACAACCGCAAGATCCTTTTGCGTTAGAGATGATCAATGGCTCGTCACCTGTGTTTTTGAATTCAAAAGAACAATAAGGCTCACCACCATATTTGATGTTTCCGTAGTCGTGTACTTCTTTGTTGAATTCAATTTTAGCACCTTTTTCAATTTGTGCATTGACGCTGTTAAGGCCAAGTACAGCCATGAAAACAACACCAAAAGAAAGCATTAATTTTTTCATATTTATCAGTTTAACTTTCCGAAAGATAAGGAGCTTCTTTGGGCGTTTTTTGTATTTAACACTTCATTAACATCTAGTCGCGCTTGAGCCAGCCGCGCTTGATAAAGAAAATAAGTAGGCCCAAAGCCAAGGCAAACATGAGTCCTACAACGGTGTAGTAGCCATAGGTGTATTCAAGTTCTGGCATGTGTTTGAAGTTCATGCCGTAAACCCCAACAATGAAGGTGAGCGGAATAAAGATGCTGCTCACAACCGTGAGAACCTTCATGATCTCGTTCATGCGCTGGCCCTGCACGGCGTAGTATAAGTTGGCCATTCCCTCCAAAATTTGTTTGTGGGCATCGATATCCTCTAAAAGGCTTACGCAGCTGTTGCGTAGGTTTTTGTAATAGTGTTTGTTGCTTGTGGCAATGAGTATGTTGTCCATGGACTCTAGTGCCGAAAGGAGATCCTTGATGGGTTGGACAATTTTACGCAAACTAATGAGTTCTCGCTTTTGTTCTTCAATTTCACGTAAAAGGTCAGCTTGCATTTTCGTGTGGATGCGCAGGTCTATGCGATCAATTTCGTCGGAAACCAGAGAGGTGCATTGAAATAACTCGTCTAGTAAGGTATCTAGTAGGCGAAAAAGTAAAAAGTCAGCTTCTTGTGTCCTGATTTTTCCCTTGGCTTTTTCAATGCGCTCGCGTACTTCTCCAAAATGCCGCCCTTTATTTGCTTGAAAGGACAGTAGAAAATGCGCACCTAATATGAATGTAATTTGATCGGTTTGATCTGCATCCATATGGGTATTTTGCAGTGTGTGGAGCTGAAAAAATAGATAATTGGGGTATTCTTCTACCTTGGCTCTGCGGAGTGGCAAGAAAATACTTTCGATGCTGAGTTTGTCGAGACCAATTTTTTGACAGAGTTTTTCAATGTGTGTGCGGTCTTCGAGGTCGTGAAAATTGAGCCAATAGACGTTGTCTGGATCAATGAGTTGCGGATCGAATTCATCTGCAAACTCGGAGGCGGATCCTGCTTTTACAGCAAAAAAATCATGACTGTATTGGTAGGCTTGTGCTGTTTGAGTTGGATTCATGTTGGTTTTTTGGCGTGAGTCCGCAACCCTTGCAATTGTCATTTTGAGTAAAAAACAGTTGGTAAACGTGTCTGAGCAAGTAAAAGCCTGCTGAGAGGATGAGCACCATGACCAAGATTTGTTGCATACTCGAAAGTTAACGATAAAGTATTTATACCAACAGTTGAAAAACCAAAAATGCACTCAAATAGGCCACAACACCCATGAATACC
The DNA here is from genome assembly GCA_041303085.1 of Crocinitomicaceae bacterium. Taxonomy (GTDB): domain Bacteria; phylum Bacteroidota; class Bacteroidia; order Flavobacteriales_D; family Crocinitomicaceae; genus UBA952. Next base: position 7,989 of record JBFYPV010000095.1, on the reverse strand, counting down.
AACTGAAGCAGCGGCCAGGTCCAGGTATTGGTCTCGCGCTTCACCACGGCGAGTGTGGCCATGCACTGCATGGCAAAAACATAGAACACCAGCAAAGACGCACCTGTTGCCAAGCTGTAGGTAGCTTGCCCATTGTCTGTTTTTTCTTCTTTGAGTTTTTCTATCAAGCGTTTTTGGGTGTCCGTGTCGTCGCCAACTGCGTAAATGGTGGCCAAAGAACCCACAAAAACTTCGCGGGCGGCAAATGAGCTCAATAAGGCGATCCCGATCTTCCAATCGTAACCCAAAGGCGCAATGGCGGGTTCCATCCATTTGCCAAAATGACCAATGTAAGATTCAGAGAGCAACAACGCGTTGTCGAGTTCTTGTTGCTTGGCTGGTTCGGCTTGTTGGTAATTTTGTTCCTGATGCAGCGCGTGCAGGGCTTGTTCTCTGGAAGAAGGGCCGTAGGAGGCGAGTGCCCAAAGAATAATAGAGATGGCAACGATGATCTTACCGGCATCAAATATAAATACCCGAACTTTTTCATAGACCGTGTAGCCGACGTTGGAGAGCCTTGGCGTTTTGTAATCGGGTAGCTCCATCAAATGGAAACCTGGTGTGCGGCTTTTGACGAGTAGTTTGAGCAAAAGCGCTGTGCCGAGTGCAAATATAATTCCGAGCGCGTAGAGGCCAAATAAAACAAGCCCTTGCAAACTCAAAAATCCGCCAATGTATATTTTAGGAATCACCAAACTAATGAGCAAGGTATAGACAGGTATTCGGGCTGAGCAACTCATGAAAGGTGCAACTAAGATGGTAATGAGGCGTTCTTTCCAGTCCGAGATGGTTCTCGCCGACATAATGCCAGGAATGGCGCAGGCCACGCTGGAGAGCAGCGGCACAACACTTTTGCCATTGAGTCCAAACGGGCGCATGAGGCGGTCCATGATGAACACCACACGAGATAAATAGCCGCTTTCTTCTAAAAGCGCAATGAAGAAAAATAAAATGGCAATTTGCGGTACAAAAACCAAAACGCCGCCTATCCCGGGAATGAGCCCCTGGGTGAGGAGCTTGCTCAGGACGCCTTCGGGTAAATGTGCTGCGCTCCAGCTGCTGAGCCGGACGAAGAGCCCATCGATGAAGTCCATCGGGATACTGGCAAAACTGAAAATGAACTGAAAAATAACGAGTAAGATGGCCGAGAAAATCAGGTAGCCGTAAACGCGATGCGTCAGCATCCGATCGAGGCGCGTTGACTGATTTGATATTTTGCTTGGAGCCTCTGTAACGAGCCCAAGTGCCCTGATTTTTTGCAGGCGTTCGTCGGAGTTTTGCGTTTGCTCGGCATCGGATTGCAGCGCTTGAAAAGCGGTGTCGTGAAAGGCTGTACGCTCCCCAACTGCGAGTTGATCGATTGCTTTGAGAATGCGTTCTTTGCCCAGCGCAATGCGCGCATTGGCCGTTACGACGCTTGCTGCGGGGAAGTTGCTTTGGAGTGTATCGAGCTTGATTTGGAGGCCTTTTTGCCCTGCGCGGTCCCACATGTTGAGCACGAGAAGGATCGGAAAGCCGAGGTCGTAGAGCTGACTAAAAAACAAAAGGTTGCGCTCTAGATTGGCTGCATCGGCCACATAAATGATGGCTTCAGGGTAGTCTGGATGCTTTGGATTGGTCAGTACTTCCTTCACGACTTGCTCGTCTAGTGAGCGGGCAAAAATACTGTAGGTGCCAGGAAAGTCGGTGAGTTGGTGTTGGCTTTGCGCTGTTTCTATTCGACCCTTTTTTTTGTCTACCGTGACCCCCGGAAAGTTTCCGACTTGTTGGCGCAAGCCCGTCAGCATATTGAAGATGGTGCTTTTACCTGTGTTGGGGTTGCCGAATAATGCGATTTTCATGACTTACAAAGCTACAGAAAATTGCTTTAAGCCATTTGGACTTCTACTTGCATGGCTTCTTCTTTGCGCATAGAGATGATGTTCCCGTTGATTTCATAAGCAATGGGGTCGCCAAATGGGGCCTTAAAGATGGCTTTGATTTTTTGACCTTTGGTCAGGCCCATTTCGGTGAGTTTTGGCGCAATTGCATTGTTGGCAATGGCTGCGATTTCGACGAGTTCGTTTAAAGAAATGGAATCCAAGGTTTGGGACATATGCAAAAGTAAGCCCATTTAGAGAAAAATCCCATACCTTTTTTGTGGTATTTTGAATCTTTCTAAATAAAATATCAAGCTTTTGGCTGCAAAACCAAACGGGCTGTGGTGCGGGTCTGCTGGCTGAGCAGATTGGTTTTACCGACACTCATTTGTGCGAGAATGGCATCGTTGTAGTGGCGAATCGTGACGAGCTCTAAATTTTCGTTGTAGCGGATATGAAAGCGCTCGCCTAGTGCGCGCTGTAAGCTTTCCACCTCCATTTTGTCGCGGTCAATCAGTACAGAAAAATTGAGTGCTGAATTTTGCATCAGGTTGATATGCGCCTTCATGGTGGCTAGGGCTGCAAAAAGATCGGCGAGCTGTTTTTCTGCGATGAACGAGAAGTCTTTGGAGCTAAACGTGACCAAAACTTGGTTGAACTTCACAATGTAGGACGGAATTTGGGCATCGCGTTCGGCATTGGCAGAAATGGTGGTGCCGGGTGCTTCGGGGTCAATAAAAGAACGCACATAGAGCGGAATGTTCTTTTGCTGTAGGGGCTGTACTGTTTTCGGATGAATGACACTCGCGCCGTAATAAGACAACTCAATCGCTTCTTTAAAGGAGATTTGCGACAGCAGTTGGGTGTGTTCAAAGTATTTTGGATCTGCATTGAGCATTCCAGGTACATCTTTCCAGATGGTCACGCTTTCGGCTTCGCAACAATAAGCCAAAATACCAGCGCTGTAATCCGAACCTTCTCGGCCCAAAGTGGTGGTAAATCCTTCGGCGGTGTGGCCAATAAAACCTTGGGTAATCGCGATATCAACGCGCTCAAACAGAGGAAGCACGTGTTTGTCGCAGAGCGCTTTGGTTTTGTCCCAGTCTACTTGCGCTTCTTGGTAGTGGTTGTCTGTGCGAATGAGTGCTTTGGCATCTAGCCAAGTACTGCTATAGCTTTGGTCTGTGAGATACGCCGCCAAAATTTTGCTCGAAATCAGCTCGCCACAAGATACAAGTTGGTCGTATTGAAAAGAGCGATTCTCTGCCAATGGCTTGAAAAACAATTGAGCGAGCTGCTCAAAGAGGTCTTCGAGTTCTTGGTAAATGTGAAAGTGTTTTTCAGCAAATAGACCCGCTAATATTTCGTAGTGATACGCCTTGATGTCGTCGAGTAAGCCGGCGTAAATGCGGTGATCTTGGGCATACAACGCGCTCGCGAGCTCTTCTAGTTTGTTGGTCGTTTTGCCCATTGCAGACACCACAACGAGCAACTTTTGGTTGGGATAGCGCGCTAAAATAGCACTCACATTTTTGACAGCAGCGGCGTCTTTTACCGACGCACCTCCAAATTTAAAAACCTTCATGTTAGGCAAGTTTTTCAGCTAAATTTTTCATTTCTATGGCCGGGTCCATTTTGTCGTAAATGATGTGATAGACGGCCGTCAGGATGGGCATTTCCACCTCAAATTTTTGATTGATTTCGAACAAGCTTTTGGTGGCATAATAGCCTTCTGCAATCATGTTCATTTCGAGTTGCGCAGTTTTGACAGAATATCCTTTGCCGATCATGAAGCCAAAGGTGCGGTTGCGCGAAAAGTTTGAATAAGCGGTGACGAGCAAGTCGCCGAGGTAGGCGCTTGTTTTGGTGTCGCGGTGTACGGGGTGCAGCACATCGATGAAGCGCTCAATTTCTTGAATGGCATTGGATACCAAAACCGCTTGAAAGTTATCGCCGTAGCCCAAACCATGGCAAATACCGGCTGCTAAGGCATAAACGTTTTTGAGCACGGCCGAGAATTCGGTGCCGAATAAATCGTCGCTGGTGGTGGTTTTGATGTAGCGGCAACTCAAGGCTGCTGCCATTTGCTGCGCATACTGCGCATTGGAGCAAGCCAAGGTGAGATAAGAAAGGCGCTCCATGGCTACTTCTTCGGCATGGCAGGGCCCTGAAATGATGCCAATTTGATCGTAGGGAACACCAAAACTTTTGTGAATAAAGCGCGCCGGAATGGCGTTGTAAGTCGGTACAATGCCTTTGACTGCAGAAAAAACGACTTTGTTGGCAAATTCGCTGGCGCCGATGCCTGCAAAAGCTTCTTCTAAAAACGCGGCAGGGGTGGCAATGATGACCCAATCTACGGCGTTTAAGGTGCTTTTTAGATCTGAGCTCAAGACCAATTGTTGGGTGTCAAAAGCGACAGATTGGAGGTATTTGGGGTTGTGTCCGAACTGTTGGATGTGCGCAATGGCTTCTTCGCTGCGCATCCACCAATGGACTTGCGCGCAATTGTTGCAAAGAATTTTGACCAGTGCCGTGGCCCAGCTGCCTCCGCCAATGACCGCAATTTTTTGTGGTGTTTCCATTTGGCAAAGTTAAACAATCCTCGGCAACTACTTTGTTGCTAATTTTACAAGAAAAAACATGCGCAGCAATCACGAAATCGACTACTTCATCAAAGGTGAAGAAATGCAGCTCATCGAAATTGAGCTCGACCCGCAAGAAACCGCCATTGCAGAAGCAGGTGCGTTTATGTACATGGATCAAGCCATCGAAATGCAAACCATTTTTGGCGACGGCTCTGCCCAAACGGGCTTCATGGGTAAATTGTTTAGCGCCGGGAAACGCTTGCTCACAGGTGAGAGTTTGTTCATGACGGCTTTTACCAACCAAGGTTTTGGCAAAGCGCGCGTGGCTTTTGCTTCTCCGTATCCCGGTAAAATTATCGCTTTTGACCTTTTGCAGCATAACGGTAAAATCGTTTGTCAAAAAGACGCCTTTTTATGCGCGGCAAAAGGTGTGAGCGTAGGCATCGAATTTCAACGCAAACTCGGTACCGGCTTGTTTGGAGGCGAGGGTTTCATCATGCAGAAGCTCGAGGGAGACGGCATGGCATTTTGCCACGCAGGTGGTTACATCACGGAAAGAACGCTGCAGCCAGGCGAGGTGCTGCGCGTAGACACCGGCTGTATTGTGGCTTATACCCAAGAAATAGACTACGACATCCAATTTGTAGGCGGCATCAAAAATACCATATTTGGCGGCGAGGGCTTGTTTTTTGCCACGCTCAAAGGCCCAGGAAAGGTTTGGTTGCAAAGCTTGCCTATTTCCCGCTTGGCTTCTAGAATTTTGGCCTATGGCACAACCACCCGCAAAGAAGAAGGTGGTATTTTGGGTGGCTTAGGAAATATCCTTGATGGTGACGGACGTTAGGTCGTTCTCGGGTTGTTGAGGGAGCGCAGGCCGTCGGCTTCTAATGCAATGCGGCGGTGCTTGTACAATTTACCGATGGCCTGCTTGAAAGTCTTTTTACTCAAACCGAGTACGGCCCGCACTTCTTCGGGGTCGCTTTTGTCGGTGAGGGCTAAAAAGCCGTCGTTCGCGGCCAGCATATCGAGAATTTTTTGCTCGGCAGCATCGTAGCGGCTATCGTTGGGCACTTCCAAACGAATATCCAACTTGCCGTCTTCGCGCACCTTAGCCACATAGCCTTTGCAAACTTGTTCGCTCTCGAGCAGTTGGTTCAGGTGGTCCCTGAAAATGAGTCCCTCGTAGCGGTTGTTCACAATCACATTTCGACCTAATTTTCCTTCATCCCAGATCAATAAATCAACTTCTTGGCCTTCTAAGCTCATGTCTTGGCAAGGGGTCAGTACTTTTTTGACTTTCATACTGCCAAATAAGCGGTCGGTTTCAAAGTCGTAGAGCAGCGTAAATAAATAGCGGTCGCCAATTTCAAGGCGCTGGCGCTGTTCAGCGAAGGGCACAAACAAATCTTTGTCGAGGCCCCAGTCTACAAAAGCACCGTAAGGATTGACCTCAACGACATTTAAAAATGCGAAATCGCCCAGTAAAATATGTGGTCTTTCGGTAACTGCCACCATGCGCTCCGAAGAGTCTCTCATGACAAAAACTTCCACTTCGGTGCCTTCTTCCATTTCTGGCGTGAGGTATTTGTTGGGTAGTAAGATTTCGTTTTCTTGTAGATCAATCAGATAAGCTCCTGGAGGTGCAAAGCGTTTGATGGTAAGGGTATTGATTTTTCCGAGTTGCATAGGGCTTATTCTTGGTAAGATTCTGGGTTAATTGGTTTTCTAAAAAGTCGAAACCGACGTCGTTTCTTGTTGGTAGTCAAACTTTCTTTGGGGTCGTCGCTTGCAGGGAGTGCGGCTTGATGCGTGCCGTTGTCCGGATTTTGTTGGTCAGAGGGGTTCATCCAGTCGCCGCGCATGCGGTTCTTTTCTACTTTTCCTGTTTTTTTGTTGAGTGCGTAATAATAGCGCTCGCCCACATCTTCTGGGTTGGTGGCAATGACATCTGACTCGAGGTTCCAGATTTCGCGGTCGTAGTCGTACACGAAGGCGTCGTAAGACATATCCGGAAAATAATAAGCGGCTACGCCTTCTAAAGCGGGTGCTTCTGGCGAGAGGTGGTCAAAAACAATGCGCGCACGCTTGGGTTCAAATTCTAACGACATACTCGCCATGTTTGCATATTCAAAAACGACGCGTTTTTTGAGTCCTTTCGGATCTTTGAAGACCGGGCTGCCAAATTTAGCACTCTGACCAGTAAAGCTCAGGACATCTAGGAGTTTGTAGTTGCTCATGGTGGTGCCGCCGTCGTAGCCAAAAAGCAAATATTGGGTTTTGCCTTGAAAAGAAAAATCGATGATTTTGTAATAAATGGCGCCATACCAGTTTTTGGTGTCGACCACATTTTCAGGTTTGCTGCTGTAGGGGTCTAGGATGTCCATTAATTCGAGCACCAAAACGCGTTCCTTTCCTTCTTCTCTGCGCAAAACAAAGCCGCCGTAGGTATTGGAGAGGTCAGATAACTCGACGTTCCAGGTGAGCAGACGCACTGTTTGGTCGTTGCTTTTGAGGTCGGCAATTTTGAGGCCCTGTAGCGGAAAGTCAAAGAAATCTTTGCTGCGCACGAGGTCGGCCATTGCTTTTTTGAATTCGGCGTGTAGTTTTTGGGTTTGGACGTCGTCTTTGCTCGAGCGGAGCTCCGTTAAGAGTTTGGTGGCCACTTGCTCTTTTTGGGCAAGCCCCTGTGCTTGGCTGAGAAACGGCAAAAGCAACAACGACAAAAGGAGTAAAGCAATAAGGTGCTTCATGTGGCGTTTAACGTCGAATGTGCTGTTTGGTTACGTATTTACAAGCTTTTTAGCGCGGCGATAGTCGCAACAGGATCGGCAGCACCAAAAACAAAGCTACCCGCAACCAACGCATCGGCTCCGGCATGGGCTAATTGCGCGCCTGTTTCTAAATTGACACCGCCGTCTACCTCGATCAAAAAGTGGGCGTTGTGGGCGCTGCGCATGGCTTTGAGGCGCGCTACTTTGTCGGTAGCTGCAGCAATGAATTTTTGACCTCCAAATCCAGGATTAACGCTCATGATCAGAACGAGGTCTAGCATGTGGGCTACTTCACTCAATACTTCTATTGGCGTATGTGGATTGAGCGCCACACCTGCTTTCATGCCGAGTTCTTGAATGCGGCTGAGCGTGCGGTGAAGGTGTGTGCAAGCTTCGTAATGTACAGTCAGGATGTCTGCTCCGGCCTTCTGGAAATCTTCTAGGTAGGCATCGGGGTTGGCAATCATGAGGTGCACGTCTAGTGTTTTGTCGGTGTGTTTGCGGATGGCTTGTAACACCGGAAACCCAAAAGAAATGTTCGGTACGAATACGCCGTCCATGACATCGATGTGCAACCAATCTGCAACGGAATGGTGCAGCATGAGGGTATCGCGTTGGATATTGCCAAAATCACAGGAAAGTACAGATGGAGAAACGAGCATGGTCTAAAATTTTGGTAAAATTAGCCATTATTTCCCGAACGAAATAAAGCGAGTAGGGCCGTTTCTTTTT
>JBFYPV010000094.1:0-3710 GCA_041303085.1 Crocinitomicaceae bacterium | reverse complement strand
TCTGCGGCGACAACCCAAATATCAGTCAAGGAGGAACTTGGCCTTATGCACGCGAAGGTTGGTGTCCAGGAGATTTAGTCAAGGAGTTCGAGTTTGAACTCACGCCTTACGTCACACCCGGTGACACAGTTTCTTTGGATTACGCCATCAATGCGGTCCCGACAACAGATCCAGGGCAAGCAGGCGGAAACTACATCGCGGCCTATGACCTCATTTCTTATTCTGCTCCGAATTTCCAAAACGATGCGGCCATCGTCGATGTGCTCAATCCAAATAACTATGAATACTATTCCAAGTGGAATCCGTCTTGTCAGAACCCGCGCATTATCCTTAAAAACACAGGTGCACAGCCGCTTACATCTTGTCGAATTTTCTGTTGGCTAGACTACGGTTCAAACTTGGTCTTCGACTGGACCGGCAATTTGGGCTTTTTAGAGCAAACCGTAGTCGAGATTCCAGTCACCGACATGAACTGGTGGTATGAGCAAGACAGCTCCTACACGTTTACGGCTTGGGTAGCCGATGTAAATGGAAATATCGGCCCAGATCAATACAACCAAAACAGCCTCATGACCGTCAAGTACGACGCGCCGGAACGCATCGACGGCCCTTTCTTTGTTTGGCTCACCACCAACAATAAGGCATCCGAAAATAGCTACCAATTGCTAGATCATGCAGGCAATGTGCTTTTTGAGCGTAACAACCTTCAAAACACAACTCAATACAAAGACACTTTTGACCTCGCGCCGGGTTGTTATTCCATCATTATCGAAGACACCGACCACGACGGCTTGGCCTTCTGGTATTCTGCACAAGTAGAAGGTGAAACCTCTGGCCAAATGCGTTTGCGTCAGGTGGGCGGCAGTTACATCGAGTTTTTCCCCGGCGATTTCGGCCATTACCACCGCTATGATTTCACGGTAGGTTTCACTTTAGATGTGCCAGAGCTTCCCCTGCAACAAGAGATTTCCGTCTTCCCTAATCCAGGTGCAGCAATGGTAACAATAGAAATGGAAGGAGAAATCCAAGGTGCAGCTCAATTGCGCATCCGCGACCTCATGGGAAGGGAATTATACCGAGAAAAAATGAACGCAACTGCCAATTTTGCCGAGAGTTTTGTGGACTTCAGTGGGTATCCGGCCGGAACCTACCTCATTGAAATACACACGGCAAGTGGCACTTATGCACAAAAATTCATCCGTCAATAACAACGTATCCTACCAATGTCAAGATTTATGAAATTTGTTTTGTTTTTGCTGTTATCGCTCGTTGGTAGTTCCACCTTTGCCCAATTTTCTATAGATTCACTTTCACACATCGATTACCAAGCGCTGCACGGTGCCAATCTCAACGATGTCTGGGGTTATACCGATGAGCTCGGCAATGAATACGCTATTGTTGGTACTTCAAAAGGCACCTCGATCGTCGACATCACGAACGGTGCGCAGCCGCAAGAAGTTTTTTGGTTGCCCGGTTCTGAATCCATCTGGCGCGACCCGTGTGTCTACGGCGACTACGCGTACGTGACCACGGAGGCCGAAGACGGCTTGCTCATTATTGACCTCGGTCCGTTGCCGCAATCTGTCAATTTGAGCACAACCCTTTACACCGGGCCAGCGGCCAACCCTTGGCAAAGTGCGCACACTTGTTTCACTTCGCAGAGCGGCTATGCCTATATTTTTGGCGCCAACCGCGGAAACGGAGGGGTCATTATCCTCGACCTCAACACCAACCCAATGCAGCCAGTAGAAGTTGGTGTTTTTGATATGTCTTATGTCCACGACGGTTTTGAGCGCAACGACACGCTATACACGGGTCATATTTACGATGGTTACTTTTGTATTATAGACGTCTCAGATCACACGAGTCCGGTACTTTTGGCAACGCATCCAACACCCAATTTATTTACCCACAACATTTGGCCCAGTGCAGACGGCAGTGTGGTCTACACCACCGACGAAATATCAGGTGCGTATGTGGCTGCCTACGACATCTCTAATTTGCAGCAAATCCAAGAGATCGACCGCGTGCAAAGTGCAGAGGGCACCACTGTTATTCCGCACAATGTACACGTCAAAGGAAACTACTTGATCACGAGTTACTACAGCGATGGCGTCGTGGTACACGATGCGCATGACCCGCAAAACCTGATCAAGCTCGGTAGTTTTGATACCTACCCGGGGCAAACGCCTGGTTTTGACGGTTGTTGGGGAGTCTTTCCATTTTTTGGATCCAACAAAGCGGTTGCCGCAGACATCACAGAAGGGCTTTTTGTACTGCAAATCAATTATGCGCCGGCCGCAAGTTTGGTAGGGGAGGTCAAGGACTTGATCACTGGGCAACTGCTCGAACAAGTAAGTGTAGCACTTAGCGGCGCCGCCATGAGCGAAAAAACAAATGCGCAAGGCGTCTACAAAACAGGTATGCCTGGCAGTGGAACCTACGTAATCAACGTCAATAAACCGGGCTATTATCCGCAGACCATGCAGGTGAACCTTATTGCTGGCCAAACCACCACCATGAATTTCAACTTGCTGCCGATTCCACCTTTCAACCTTCAAATTAAAGTGGTTGAACAGGGTAGTCAAATGCCTTTATCGAATGTTCAAATCAACTTGCGCCATCCGCAAATCACGCATACAGGCCAGACGAACGGGCTAGGGGAGGAAGACCTTACGCTTTTTTACCAAGATACCTATGAATTGGTTGTGGGCAAGTGGGGTTACCAAACAGTATGCAGCACGCCGCTCATTACGGCCAGCACGCAGACACTTTTGATTGAACTACCCAAAGGTTTTTACGACGATTTCACTTTTGATTTTGGCTGGTCTGTGGTAGGCGATGCCGAAACCGGACTATGGGAGCGCGCAAATCCGAACCCAACCACCAACACGGTTTTCGGTGACGACAGCAACCTAGACTGTGGCGCAATGGCCATGGTGACCGGCAATGGCACCACACCCAATCCGGATCAGAACGACGTAGACAAAGGTTTTACGACCCTGATTTCTCCCACATTTAATGTGAGTGGCCTGAGCACACCGCACCTCAATTATGCGCGCTCCTTTTATTGTTATCATGGCCCCGGCAATTTTGACGACACCTTACTCGTGATCCTGAGCAACGGATTGGATCAGGTTGTGTTGGAAGAAATCGTTGGGCCGCAAGGGCAAGCCATGAGCTGGGAATACAAGAGCTTTGCGCTTAACGGCCTTCTTCCATTTACCAATTCCATGCAATTATTTGTGCGCACCGCAGATTACCCCTCCAACCCGAATATTACGGAGGCGGCACTTGATCACTTCAGCATTAGTAATGCGTCTATTCTGACGGACGATCAAGTAGTAAAAGAACCAATTTTATTGTTTCCTAATCCGGGTCAGGATGAGCTGACGATCGGGGCGCTTAACGCGCCAACTACCGTTCAGTTTTTTCAATTGGATGGCAAGTTGTGTTTGACTGCTTTGCTTGGAACTTCCCCAACTAGAATTGATACCCACGCCTTGCCAAATGGTGCATATATTGTCGAAATAGCAGGCCAACGCTATTCATGGATCAAATTGGGCCAATAAAAAATGTATCTTTGATTCTCAGATTTAGATCATGCAACTTTCAATCGTTATTCCACTCTTCAACGAAGCTGAATCACTTCCAGAACTCCACGACTGGTTAGTGCGCGTGCTTGACGCCAATCGCTTGAGTTACGAAAT
>JBFYPV010000093.1:0-4901 GCA_041303085.1 Crocinitomicaceae bacterium | reverse complement strand
TCGCGTTTTTGATCTTCTTTATTTGTGCCTTGGCAGAGCTCAACCGCGCGCCTTTTGACTTACCAGAGTGTGAATCTGAGCTCGTGGGCGGTTACCACACCGAATACAGCTCCATGAAACTAGGTTTGTATCTCTTTGCGGAGTATACCTCTATGTTTGTGTCTTCGGCAATTATGGCCATCCTCTTCTTTGGCGGCTACAATTTCCCTGGCATGAGTCATTTCAGTGGCAATACACTCGCTATTCTCGGCATCGCTGCCTTTGCCATCAAAATCTTTTTATTCATTTTCGTGATCATGTGGATCCGCTGGACTATCCCACGTTTTCGTTTTGACCAACTCATGCACTTGGGCTGGAAATCATTACTACCACTATCACTCATCAATTTATTGGTAACTGGTTTGGTCATCGCCTTCAAAAATGGCTGGTTCTAATTAAGTAAATAACATGGAAAGCTTAACCAATCGCAAAAAAGTCGTTTCAGACAAGCCCATGACGCTTTGGGAGAAGATTTATCTTCCTGCCATCATCAGCGGCATGATCACCACGATGCGCCATATGTTTCGCAAGCGCAAAACGATTAAATATCCAGAAGAAACCCGTGAATTTGCGCCGGTTTACCGCGGTCAGCACGTCTTGAAAAGAGACGAACAAGGCCGAGAAAACTGTACCGCATGTGGTTTGTGTGCTGTGGCTTGCCCTGCAGAGGCCATTACCATGACTTCAGCTGAGCGCGAGCGCGGTGAAGAGCACCTCTACCGCGAAGAAAAATACGCCGCTACTTACGAAATTAACATGTTGCGCTGTATTTTCTGTGGTTTGTGCGAAGAAGCCTGTCCTAAAGAAGCGGTATTCTTAACAGACCGCTTGGTACCCACCTACTTTGAGCGCGACAACTTCACTTACGGCAAAGACAAACTCGTTGAAGCTATTGATCAGCGCATCGACATCACCAAAAGACAACACACCGGTAAACGTACACAATTATGAGTTTACAAATCATTTCCATCATTTTAGGTAGCCTTACCTTAGCTTCAGCGCTAATGGTTGTGCTCAGCAAGCACCCTGTTCGCAGCGTTATTTATCTGGTCATCACCTTCTTTTTGATCACTTCTATGTACATCATGATGAACGCCCAATTTTTAGCGGTCGTGAACATGATTGTCTATGCAGGTGCCATTATGGTCTTGTTCTTATTTGTACTGATGCTCCTGAATCTGAACAAAGAAGTGGAACCAATGGCCACCAGAGGCTCACAACTCGCGGCGTTCATTGCTGGGGGCTCACTTTTCTTAGTGCTCATTACCGCGCTCAAAGACACGCTCATCCTCGGGCAATCTTACCGCGAAAACCACAGCCAAATTGGCTTGGTGAAAGAACTCGGTAACCTTTTGTTTTCTAAGTATATCGTAGCTTTTGAGCTCACGTCAATTCTCTTTATCGCCGCTATGGTTGGTGCCATTTTATTGGCCAAGCGCGAAAATCAAATCATCGAATAATATGCAAGCAGCAACTAGCATCGGGACTTCCCTCGATTTTTACTTATTTGTCTCCTTTGCGCTCTTTACAATAGGCGCTATCGGAGCCATGACGCGCAAAAACATGATTGTGCTCCTCATGTGTATTGAACTTATGCTCAATGCCGTGAACCTCATGCTTGTCACGTTTTCTACCTACTACAACAACGGCGATGCACAAATCTTTGTGTTCTTCACCATGGTGGTAGCTGCGGCAGAAGCCACTGTAGGCCTCTCGATCATTATTATGGCTTATCGCAACCTAAAGTCCATCGATATCGATATGTACAACAAACTTAAAAATTAACAATGGCAAAAGACCTGACGCTTCTTCTCATCATTGCGCTGCCTTTAATTGGTTTTGCAATCAATGGGCTTTTTGGTAAAAAACTGCCCAAAACTTTGGTTGGTGGTTTGGCCACAGGAGTAGTTTTCGCTGCTTTTATTTTGGCCACTACCCTTTTCTCCGGACTGCACGGAACGCAAATTGTCAAGTTGTTCAACATCATCGACTTTGAGCAACTGCGCATTAATGCTTCTTTCCAGATAGACGCCCTATCCGTTTGGATGACCCTCATCATTACGGGTATCGGTTCGCTCATCCACCTCTTTTCAATGGGATACATGAGCCACGACGAAGGCTACCACAAATTCTTCACTTACCTGAATTTGTTCATCTTCTCGATGCTCCTTTTGGTATTGGGATCTAACTACTTTGTACTTTTCTTTGGTTGGGAAGGCGTTGGTATGTGTTCTTACTTGCTCATCAGTTTTCACTACAACGACGCAGAGAAAGGCATGGCGAACAGTTTGGCCGGACGCAAAGCGTTTATCATGAACCGCATCGGAGACGTCGGCTTATTGCTTGCGCTCTTCATGCTCCTTGGTCAGTTCCACACGCTAGAATTCCTACAAATTGGCAAAGCACTTGAAGCCAACCCTGCTTTACAAGGAGGCGCGCTTTTCTTTATCACGCTCAGTTTGTTTATTGCCGCTACAGGTAAAAGCGCGCAAATTCCTTTGTTCACATGGCTACCAGACGCTATGGCCGGGCCCACACCAGTTTCTGCACTGATCCACGCAGCCACCATGGTTACGGCTGGTATTTACCTCACGGTTCGTTCAAATTTCTTGTTTGAGCTCGCTCCGGCAACCAAAGACATCATCCTTTATGTCGGTTTGGCCACAACACTTGTTGCAGCGTTCATGGCCTTGCGTCAAAATGACATCAAAAAAGTATTGGCCTACTCAACCGTTTCTCAGTTGGGACTCATGTTTGTTGCACTCGGTTTTGGCGCTTACACCGTTGCCCTTTTCCACGTCACCACACACGCCTTTTTCAAAGCGCTATTGTTCCTTGGTTCTGGTTCGGTCATTCACGGCATGCACGAAGAACAAGACATCCGCAAAATGGGTGGTCTGGCTAAACTCATGCCGATCACGCACTTTACCTTCCTCATTGGCACCATGGCGATTGCCGGAATTCCTTTCCTATCCGGATTTTTCTCCAAGGACGAAATCATGGCGCAAGCCCTTCACCACAACCCAGTTGTATATGGCGTACTAGTACTTGCTGTCACCATGACCGCTATTTACATGTTCCGTCTTTATTTTCTGACTTTCCAAGGTCAGTTTAGAGGTGGCGCTACCTTACAAAGTAAAGTGCACGAAAGCGGTTTGTCCATGACCCTTCCACTCATGGTATTGGCCTTGCTTTCTGTATTTGGTGGTTTATTGAATTTACCTGGTTTGTTTGTCAAGAGCACCGCTCATTGGTTTGACCACTACCTTAGCCACGGAACTTTCGGACTCTCTTCCGTTCACAACGCGCACCTCGATTTCAGCACAGCAATGGGCCTCATGCTCTTTGCAAGTGCCATTGCAATTGGCGTATTGATTTGGGCTTACCTCAATTATGCCAAAAAAGGCGCAACCGCTAAAGCAGACGAAGCGCTTTCAGGTTGGGAGCAACTTTCTGCACAAAAACTTTACGTAGATGAAATCTACCAAACCCTATTTGTGAAGCCTTTGCTTGCACTTTCTGATTTTGCAGGAAAAGTACTCGACATCCAACTTTTGCGCAATGGAGTCTATGCATTAGCCGACGGCATTCTCAATACAGCCAACCTGACCCGCAAATGGCAAACAGGTTTCTTGAGTAGCTATCTATTTTGGATGGTATTTGGTCTGATTATTTTTGTTGCGTATTACATTTTAAAACTTTCGGTTTGGCACTAATTCTTTTACCTCTTGTTTTTAGTTTGCTGGCTTGGTTCATTCCAAGTGCATTCACACGTCTATTTGGTCTCCTTGCCACTGGTATGACGCTTGTCTGGAGTATTGTAGCGGTTTGTTATTTTCAACCCGAAGAGCAAATCCTGATCGATTTCGGTCTGCGTTTTGTGCGCTTCTCTATCGACAGCCTCGGCTTCACCATGATTTTGCTCACCAATGCCGTACTATTCTTGGTATTCTTGAGCAACTTTACGGGTAAGCTAGTCAATGACAACAAATTTGCTGCCTTGGCTTTGCTCATGCAGTTTGGTCTTTTGGGTGTATTTACCACCAATACCATCCTTGGCTTTTATATCTTCTGGGAGCTCACCTTGTTGCCCATCTTCTTGATTTTATATTGGTTTGGGTCTTTTGAAAAACCGCGTGCCCTGCTCCAATTCTTCTTGTATACATTGTTGGGCTCTTTGGCCATGCTTTTAGCAGTCATTGGCCTCATGCATGCCACCAATCAACAAACGTACGAGTCCTTGCTTGTGGCGGATATCAACGCACTAGGTAGCACGAGCATTTGGCTCATGGGTGGTTTCCTCTTTGCATTTGCAGTGAAAATCCCATTGTTTCCTTTCCACACTTGGCAGGCAGAAACCTACACCAAAGCGCCTGTTGCTGGCACCATGCTCTTATCGGCCATCATGCTCAAAATGGCTTTGTTTGGCCTCTTGAAATGGGTACTTCCTATTTTTGATGGCGTCGCTACAGATTTTTGGCGTTGGCCTATCATTACACTCGGCCTCATTGGCGTTGTTTATGGCGCCGTCATTGCCATTCGCCAATCTGATATCAAAACCTTGTTTGCCTATGCTTCCTTGAGCCACTTAGGCCTCATTGCAGCAGCACTCATGCTCAACGACTACGATACCAATCAAATTGCGGTGGTGCAAATTGTCAACCACAGTATTGTATCTATTGGTTTGTTTTTAGCAGCTGGCATTATTGAGCAGCGCCTCGGCACACGCGAACTCTCCGAACTCGGTGGTCTTGCGAAAATTGCACCGCGCTTCGGTTTTTGGTTCGCAGTCCTGACTTTTGTTTCGCTTTCGGTTCCTTTCACGGCAGGGTTCATTGGTGAGTTCTTCTTGATCAAAGCAC
>JBFYPV010000092.1:0-8523 GCA_041303085.1 Crocinitomicaceae bacterium | reverse complement strand
TGGTCAAATTGGCATTGAAAAACGGGGCTCGTCATCGAGTGGTTTTCCGCAGGCTTCTTATGGCTTTGAAACCAGAGGTCCAAATCTAAGTAATTACAACGTCTCACTTTTTGATTGGCCTTCAGACAACGACTGGATCCTCTATGCGCCTTACACAGACAAAGCACTCATGCGCAACGTGCTCACCTACAAATTAGGTGCTGAACTCGGCCGCTGGGCGCCGCGCACGCAGTTTTGCGAAGTGGTACTCAATGGTAATTATATTGGTGTATATGTTCTTATGGAGCGCATCAAGACAAATCCTGGAAGAGTCGATATCGATCAACTCAACTACGCAGACACCCTAGATAACCACCTTACCGGCGGATACATCGTCAAGGTAGACAAAACCACTGCTGGTGGGGTCATCGCCTGGACTTCTCCCTACACTTGCCAAGCGCCCGGTACTGGCCCAATTCGCTTTCAACTCCACGACCCAGCTATAGACACCATTCATCCGCTGCAAAAAGCTTATATCCAAGACTACATCACCGATTGGGAAGTCGCACTCAAGAGCAGTAATTTTACCAACCCCATAACCGGCTACAAACCCTACATCGATGTCGGTTCTTTCATAGACTTCTTTTTGATCAACGAGCTCTCCAAGAATGTAGATGGTTACCGCATCTCCACTTTTTTACACAAACAACGCTTCAGCGAAGGGGGCAAGTTGGTGGCTGGGCCGCTTTGGGATTTCAATATCGCTTGGGGCAATTCCAATTATTGCGAAGGCGGAAATACCTCTGGTTGGGAAATCAATTTCAATAGCGTATGTGGCGGCGGTGGCGAATTGCAAAATCCTTTTTGGTGGAACCGCATGCTCCAAGACCCGCTTTTTGCCAATGAAGTGAAGTGTCGCTGGACCACCTTGCGCCAAAGCACCCTGAGTAATGCAGCCTTAACAACCTACATCGATTCAGTTGCCGCTATGCTCAGCGTACCTGCTGCGCGTCATTACCAAAAATGGCCCATTCTCGGTGCTTATGTTTGGCCAAATAATTTCATTGGCCAAAGTTACCAAGCAGAGGTCAACTACCTCAAAACCTGGATCCAAAACAGAACCGCCTGGATGGACGCCAATATGTTTGGCACCTGCACCGCTTCTGTGTCAGCGCATACGCAACCTATCATCGAAATCTATCCAAATCCAACAACAGGAACATTACAAATTACAGGGCTGCAAGGTGCAGGACAACTCCTCCTTCTCGACTTATCGGGCAAAGTCATTCAATATGCCAATTACCAAAGCCAAACAACACAACTTGACCTGACCCCCTTACAAAACGGCATTTATTTCATTTCAGAACCAACTAAAGGTATTTATGAGAAAATCATTAAACAATAAGCTTGTACCACTTCTTCTTATCGGATTAATAGTCACTACCTTTTCCTGCGTCAAAAAAATTCCGGGGCCGGGAGGCACCTCAGCAATCAATGGAAAGGTAACTGGGCAAGATTTCATTGCCGGAGAAAACGAAATCCAACAAATTACTTTCACCTCCGGCGCACAAATTGAGCACGGAGACTACTTTTTGCTCAACGAAGTGAAAGACGGCAACAACTACTACATTTATTTCAAAAATCCGACTTGGGTCTCAAGCGCAAACCCAAATATTCAAGGTAGAATTGGCCTTGAGGTTGTCTTTAATTACAGCGATGCCAATACCACCATTGCACAAGCCGTTAAAAACAAGATTGCTGGCTTGGGTATTCTGAATTTTAACATGGCGCTAGACCAAGATATTTTAACACTCGCTTATAAAAGTCACCAAGCCATTCCAGATCCGGACAACGGCACTACCAATTTTGCCCTGGACGTTGCCAATCAGGGCAGTGCCGATTATATAAGCCCCATGGTCCAAAATATGGCCGAAAAAAATGTGTACATCTGTTACGGAGACAATACCTTTGCCAGTGACAACGTCAAAACCAATGCTTATGGCGACTTCCAATTTACCAATTTACAAGTGGGCACCTACAAAGTTTATGTAGTCAGTGAAAACCCGCCGATAGATGGCCAGCACATAGAAATAGAGCAAACCATTGAAATCACCGCTAAGGGCAGCATTTCAGACCTCGGCACACTCCATATTTTTCACTAATGAAAAAAATACTCCTGCCCATCCTTTTGTACAGTCAGGTACTCAGTGCGCAAACCGGACTTTGGACTGACGCAGGTGTTTCTAAAAAGTGGAATAAAGCACTGCGCTCCTCTCTAGAACTCGGCTACCGCCAAAACGCAGGTCAAGGTTTTGATCGCATTTATGTAGACTTTTCACAGTCTGTTAAGGTTTATGATGGCATTAAACTCGAGGGTGCTTATCGTTTGGTAATGAATGAAAAAGCAAATCAATTGCAATTCGCATCTGATCAGCTATCCCAACGTTATCAACTTGGATTCGATATATCAATTTTAGACTTTTTTGATATTGGCCCAAAACGCTTAGCCCTTTCATGGACATCAACTCAACAATGGGGTTTTGAAGTAGCAAAATTAACGAGCAGCATTTGGCGCAACAAACTCAGCATGAGTTATGACATCAAAAATTTTCCGCTCAGCCCGTGCATCAGTGCCGAACACTTTTACCGTTGGAATGCCAATGTAGTCTACACCCCTACTGAAGTACTCATCAGCGGAGCAACCGTTCAGTGGCGTTATTTTGTTGGTGCTGCTGTTGAATTACCCAAACAACATTCCTTGAAATTGCAAGTTGGTTTGAGGTCAAGAGCCGCTGGCGTACAACCTTTGGTGCGCGCTTCTTATCAATATTCCCTCAAATAATCTGTAAAGATTTATTCAAGGATTGGCACCAATAAAAAAGGGAGAGTCCGAAAACTCCCCCCTTTCCATCAATCAACATTTTGAATATTAGAAACCAGGATTCTGTTGCAAATTCGGGTTCAGTACGATATCAGAAGTTGGAATTGGATATAGATTGTATTTATCATCTACCCCAAGACCAGCTGCGTCGCCTCCTTTGAATGGCCACACATAAGTGCTGCTTGTAAAGAGACCAAAGCGAATGAGGTCGGTACGGCGTGTACACTCCCAGTTGAGCTCGCGTGCGCGTTCGTCAATGAAATCATTGAGCACCAAAGAGCTGAAGTTGTGATTTGCGTCTCCGTAAGCACGTTCGCGAATTTTGTTCATGTAGGTAAGTGCAGTAGCTTCATCACCTGAACGGAATTTAGCCTCAGCGTACATTAAGAAAACATCACCTAAACGGAACATCGGGAAATCGACATCTACGTGAGCTGTAGTTGCGTTGTTCGAACCATTCAAACCGTCTTTGGTTTTGTTTTTATATTTTGGATTCGCATACCCTTGTGTAAAGGTACTCATTGCCGTGATATCGATTTGCTGCCCTGCGGTGTAGAACATCCAGCGAGAATCTTCTGTAGAATCTGCAAATTTCTCAATGAAAGGTCGCGTTGCGCGATTGCCCGCCCATTTACCATTTACACCGTAGTCTGCAGCCACCATTGATCCGCCTAATGCAGAGCAAATCATGAAGGTTGTCCCACCCCAAGTTTGTGAATACAAACCGTCATAAACAATTGGGAAGATGATTTCGGGTGAAGTGTTGTTATCTGCTAAGAAAACATCTTGGTAGACGTCGTCTAGCTGGAAATTGTTGGAATTGATCACTTTTTCACAGTAAGTAGCACAATCGTTGTAGCGCGCAGTACCTGTGTAAACTTCAGCATTAAGGTACATTTTAGCCATGAGTGCGTGAGCAGCACTGCGAGATGCACGACCATAAGCAACAGTAGTAGCTGGTGTGAGTTCATCTTCAATGGCTTTGATTTCAGACTCGATATATGCGAATAAATCTGCACGCATGATTTGCTCTGGCGTGAAGGCACCTACGCGGTCTTCTTCTGTTACAAACGGCACATTTCCGAATAAATCCATGGCGTGGTAGTAAGCCAATGCACGCAAGAAACGCGCTTCGTTGCGCATGGTGACGATGTTGTCAACCTGAGCAGCCGTAAAGCCGCGCTCGTTGAGTTTTTCATCGCGTGTTTGCCAAATGAACTCATTGCAAAGTGTAATTTGGTAAAAAATGCGGTAATACATTCCTTTTACCCACACGTTGTCGGCGTTCCATTCTGTTTTGTTCAAATCTGGAATTCCTGGGTCATTCCAGCCGCAAATTGCTTCGTCGGTAGGCAGCTCTTGCATGTTCCACAAAACGCGAACGTACGCTGAGAAGCCCTCGTCAATTCCGGCGATATCAGCTTGCCCTGCAGGGCCTTGATTGCCCGTCATGGACATGCCAGAGTACAATTTAGCGAGTACTTTGATGTAGTTATCTGCATCGCTGTAAACAGCCTCAGCGTTGAGACCATATTTAGGCGATTGATTCAAGTTTTTGCCACAGGCCCCTAATAAAAGTGCGCTGACAATAAAGGTATAAGCTACTAATCTTTTCATGGTTCAAAAATTAGAAATCAAATGTTAAGTTAACTGAATACACGCGTGGGCGTGGGTAGAAATTGTTGTCGATTCCACCGCCAATTTCTGGGTCTTGACCAGAATATTTGGTGACAACGAAAGCATTTTGCACAACAAAACTTGCATTGAGGCCCACTTTTTCTTTCGCAAAACCGAGTTTGCCAAAATTGTAGCCTACGTTGATGAAGTCCATTCGCAAGAAATTGGCTTTCTCGAGGTAGTGGTCACTCATTAACTGGCTCGCTGTAACGCGTTGCACTTCGTCTTGGTAATACAAAGAACTGATGTTATTGAGGTACTTTTTGGTTCCGTCGATTGTTTGGAATACTGCGCTGTTAGAGTGGATGTTGTTGTAGATGGTAGCACCTAATTCTGCACGGGCAGAGAAGCCAGCGTACCATTTTTTGTACTGGAAGTTAAGGGCCGTTCCGAAGAACATTAAAGGAGCCGCCTGACCAGAATAATAGCGGTCTTTCACATTGATGATGCCATCGCCGTTTCTGTCCACAAATGCGTTGGTGTCTTTCCATTTGTCTGCTGCGGTCACTTGACCGTCGCCGTTCATGTCAATTTCAGCTAATGAACCTACTTCGATGACACGACCCTGTGAGTCATATTGTTGCTCCAAAACGAAGAAAGAAAAAGTCGGGTAACCAATTTGGTGCGCTTGGATGGTGTTTCCAATACCGCCGCCAATACCACCGATCAGAACACCTGGTGAAGTTGTGTCAAGTACTTGAGATAATTTAATGACGGTGTTCACGTTGTAAGTACCGTTAATTGACCAGTCTAGGCGCATGTCTTTTTTAGCGATCAAACCTGTGTTGAGTGATACCTCGATACCGCGGTTTTGCATCGCACCTACATTGGTAAGGATTTCGTTGGTGAAGTTTGTTCCGGCAGGAACAGGAACAGTAGCGAGGAGGTCGCGGGTGTCTTTTTGATAAACATCGACACTTCCTGAGAAACGGTCGTTCTTGAAGCCGAAATCCAAGCCAAGGTTATAAGAAGTAGTCGTTTCCCAACGAAGGCCAGCATCAAAACCTGCCGGACGCAATACTTGATAGTACTGACCACCAAAAGCATACTGAGCAGTTGTTGCGCCTTGGAAATAGTTACCAATGTAGGCGTAGTCTCCGATACCGTCTTGCTGACCAGTGATTCCCCAACCTGCGCGGATTTTCAACATGTTGATTACTTTGCTCTTTTTCAAGAAATCTTCTTCAGAGATAAGCCATGCCGCAGAAGCCGCAGGGAATACACCCCAACGTGTTTCAGGACTAAAGCGAGAAGAACCATCGCGACGTACAGAAACGTTCACGACATACTTGCCAGCATAGTTGTAGATGGCACGTCCGTAATAAGACATGAGCACGTTGCGCGTGTAGAAAGGAAATGCAGCAGCTGCTTCAACAATACTGTCTTGAGCTTCATTGAGCGCAGGGTTGTTTGGGCTGTAGGTATCCCAATCTTGGTAAGAATAACCCGCAACCATTTCCAACGTTTGTTTTTCCCATTTAGCACCAGAATTGTAGCTCAAGTAAGATTCAAAAAGTTTGTTGGTTTTGGTGGTGCGGTAATTAGTGTAACGACCTTGCGTGTAATAACCTGCAGCAGAAGAAGCAGGAGTAATCGTGAAGCCTGTACCTTCTGAGAAGTCACCACCTACGTTAACTGTTGCTTTCAAAGAAGGCAAAGAAGGCAAGTGATAAGAGAGTTTTGCGTTGGCAATAGCACGATTGACTTTGCTTTGGTCTGTAGACTGTTCGATTAGGCCCAGTGGGTTGCGTCCGGATAGCACATTTGGTTTGTTGTTGTCAATCCATTCGAAATAACCTCCGTAAGCTTCAGATCCTGAATAAATAGGTTGAGTAGGGTCAAAAAATGCAGCGCCAAGTGCACCGCGGTTGGCAAAGAAAGAAGCCGTTTGAACGTATTTCATGTTGGCTTCGATTTGCAATGTTTTGTCTAGTAAACTTGGGTTCATGTTCAAGCTTACCGTTGTACGGGCAAATTGATCTCTTTTGAGGATACCGTTGTCCATACGGTTACCGATTGATAAACGGTAAGGGAAGTTTTTGATACCACCGGTGATCGAAACGTTGTTGTCAGTGACTACTGCAGAGCGGAATACTTGTTTTTGCCAATCTGTGCTGGAATCGCCAAGCAATGCTTTTTGAGCAGTTGTACCATTGGCATTGACAAGATTGCGAAGGGAGTCTGCGCTGAGTACATCGAAATATTTTGCGATGGTAGAAACAGATGTTTTGGAATCCAATACTACCCTGACATCGTTAGAAGCAGAACCGCGTTTGGTTGTGATGAGGATGACGCCGTTGGCTGCTCTCGAACCATAGATAGCGGTAGCAGAAGCGTCTTTCAAGACAACAAAAGAGGCGATATCATTTGGGTTGATCAGTGACAATGGATTGGCTGCACCTGCAATACCACCGTTGTCTAGTGGAACACCGTCGACAACAATGAGGGGGTCATTGGATGCATTGATAGAAGTACCACCGCGCAAACGAAGGGTGCTTCCCGAACCAGGGGCACCATCGTTGGAGGTAACTTTCAAACCAGCCACCTTACCCATCACGAGTTGCTCTGGCGAGGCAAGTGAACCTTGCACAAAGTTTTTCTCGTTGATGATCGTAGCAGAACCGGTGAGGTCTTTGGTGCGTTGAGTACCATAACCAATCACGACGACATCGCCTACATCTTGCGTTCTAGACGCAAATTGGAAGTCGTTGGTCACCATTTGGTTGGCAACTACAGTTACTTGATCAGATTGTGGGTTGAAACCCATGAACTTATAAATGACATTGTAAGTTCCGGCTTTGAGGCCTGTGATTTCGTAAAAGCCTTTTTCGTTGGATACAGCGCCCTTGCCCTGACCTTCCACCAATACCGAAGCATTAAAGAGTGGAACACCAGCCGCGTCTGTGATGGTTCCTCGAATTCCGGTCTGGGCTATAGCCACTACCGACATTCCAAAAAACATCAAGAAGGCAAAAAAACTTGTAGTAGTTTGTTTTTGCATAGTTCTCGTTTTAGCGTTAATAACAGATTAATCTGTCAAATATATTTGATTTTTTGTTAATGTCAAGTTGACACAAAGAAAAAGTTTTTCACCAAGTGACCATAATTGTATGTGAAAATTGCGTTTCGCTGTGCTTAATCGGTGCAGTCAGAATCAATACTTGCTGACTTGCATCGTATTGCGTGGCGCAAGATTTACCATTCAACTTCACTTTTTTAGGGGCTGAAGCGCAATGAATTTGAACCTGATATTGAAACTGCTTTTCTGGAATGCGCGGTCCGAAGGTTGAAACAGCCGTCAATTCTAAAGTTTTAGCATCGGCTTTGGCGCTAAATTGCAGGCGTTTATGACGTGTCATTTGCCATGCCATCGCTGTAAGGCCATCGTCTTCATACCATTCTCCGCTTGCCGACTGCACAGTTGCATGATGGTAATAATGAACGGTTACGGTCGTGTCTTTGTAGGCATCTGTGCTCTGACAAAGGCTAGCCATGGGCACAAACGAACCTGCACGAACAAATACAGGAATTTGATCCAAAGAAAGTGGTGTTTCAACTTCTATAAATTGTGAATCCGCACCGCTATCAACCGTTTTTTCAATTAATTGACCACTCGAGAAATCAAACCATGGCGTGCCAGCAGGTAATTTGGTGCGCACGGTGTTTTCTTTAAAACTATTGATTGGGTCGGTGATGGCATGCACCAAAAATGCAGCACCCCACATATAGGTTTCGGTTTGCTCAAAGGACCAATCGGCCTTCGGAAACTCCATGTAAATTGGCCTCATGAGCGGCCAACCTTTAGTGGTATTTTGATAAGCTAACGTGTAATTATAAGGAAGCATGCGGTAACGACTTTCAATTGCTTTTTTGGCGAGCGCTTTGGTTTGGGCATCTTTATAAATCGCTTCGCTTGGCACATCTTCTTGTGCATGCGGTCTGAAAATAGGCTGAAAAACACCGTATTGCAACCAACGCACATATAA
>JBFYPV010000091.1:0-11933 GCA_041303085.1 Crocinitomicaceae bacterium | reverse complement strand
CCAGTTATTAGCGTAACCAGCCCGGCAATCAATACCACGCTGAATAATGCAGCCTTACGTTTACGCGCAACTGTAAGCAATGTGAGCGCGCGCAACAACATCAAGGTGATTATCAATGGCATTGAACAAAATACTTTTTCGTACAACAACCAAACTGGCCAATTAGAGCTCAATACGCCATTGCTTCCTTGGCTAAACACGCTGACCATTACCGCAACCAATGATTGCGGCTCAGATGTCGAGACCTTCACGTACACCTACGACGATTGCCAAGCTCCTACTATCAACTTGCAAAGCAACTTGAATAATTCAACTAGCAATAACCCAATTGTAGTGAGCAACAGTAGTTTTGCTGTTACGGCAACTCTTCAAAACATGCCGTTCCAAAATGGCATAAGCGTCACTAACAATGGTTCGCCGGTTGCATTTGCCTTCTCAAACGGCAATTTCAATAGCGTACAAGCCACCCTCTCTTCTACAATTGATTTACAAGTGGGCTTGAACCAGATTGTTATCAATGCAGTGCGCTCTTGCGGGCAAACCAGCAAAACGATTTTTGTGCGCTACGATAACTGTGTGGCACCGCTCCTTACCCTACTCCAACCGAGCGCAAACGGAACCACCACAAACGTACAAACCCTGAATTTGTTGGCCAACGCAAGCAATGTGAGCAGTAGCCAAGCCATCCAAGTCAAGTTAAACGGTATTGCTGTCCCTTTCACGTTTGCCAATAACCAGATCAGTAGTGCGCTATCTTTGGCAACGGGTAGCAATCAAATTACCCTTCAGGTCAGTAACGCCTGTGGAAACGATTCAAAAACCATTCAAATCAATTATGCGCAGTGTCAGGCACCGCAAATCACCACGCTGGTTTCGATACCAAATGGCGCCACTACCAGCAATAGCAACTTTGTATATAGTGCAACTGTATCCAATGCTTTTGCCAATCAAGTCCAGCTGACTTTGAATGGTCAGGCTCAAAATTACAGCTTCAATAACAACCAACTCAGCGCTAACATTACCCTCCAACCAGGGCAAAATGTCGTTCAGTTGGTGGCAACAAATACTTGCGGCAGCGACATCGAGAATTGGATTGTTGTCTACGAACCTTGCACGGCACCACAAATTAGCAATGCAAGCCCAGCCGGAACCCTGCAAAGCACTGCACAAATCGTTAGCTTAAGTGCGCAAATTGCTCAAATTAGCAATGCGAACCAAATCAGCTTGCTCGTCAATGGTGCGCCAAGTGTTTTCAATTTCCAAAACGGCAATTTCTCAACTGATCTTCTGTTACAAACAGGCGCCAATAACATCACTTTAAGTGTGACCAATAATTGCGGAACAGATGTGCAAGTTTGGAGCATCAACTACACGCCGTGTGTACTGCCTCAAATTGCGATCGGCAATGCTGGCCTCAATGGCAGTACAGTTGCTACAGCGGCGCTTGCATTAACGGCTCAAGTAACTGCGCTCACAACTGATCAAATCATCTTCTCTTTGAACGGACAAAGCGGACTGCCCTTCGCGCTCCAAAATCAAAGTTTTAGTGCCGCTCTGAATTTACAACCTGGTCCGAACACAATCGTACTTCAGGGAACAAATAACTGCCAGCGCACGAGCCAAACCATCAGCATCAATTACGTGCCTTGCGAAGCTCCTCAGATTCAATTTGGACAAGCAGCAGGGCCGCTCACCAACCCTACCATGCAGTTCAGTGCAAGCGTGAGTGGCGTGAGCAATGCACAGAACATCAACCTCATGCTCAACAATACCGTTCAGGCATTCAGTTATCAAAACGGCACCATCACCGCATCCTTACAACTGAGCAACGGAACCAACGTCGTGACCCTCGCCGCTCAAAACAACTGTGGCGTTGCAACGCAAAATATCAATTATACTTTTAGTGCTCCTTGCGTGCAGCCTACCATTGAAATAACAAGCCCAGCAACTGGGTTTTTATCCGTGGCCAATCCCAACTTGATTGTAACGGCAACAGTGACTCAAATCACTGAAGCATCGGCCATTCAAGTGCTCAACAATGGCATTACACAAACAAGCGGCACGCTCTTTGGCAATCAGTTCAGTATTCCGTTGGTTTTATCTGCAGGCAACAATAACATCAGCCTCAGCGCAACCAATACTTGCGGCACAGATACCAAAACAAGAGAAATCAGCTACCAACCTTGCTCGATTCCACAAGTGATTTACAACATGGATCCGAACGGACACACCACCAACCAGTCCATTTTCACCTACAATGCCCAAATCTTGAATTACACCAGCAGCATGACCGTTACGTTTTCCATGAATGGCGAGCTGCTCACTGGCTTCAGCAATAACCTCGGCAATATTTTGGCAGAAATTAGCCTTATCCCAGGCCTCAATAACCTCACCATTACTGTTACCAATGAATGCGGTACCTTGACCGACACTTATTTAGTGACTTACGACGGAACTGGCGGCGAAGGCATCATGACCAACCCGAATGGAAACAAACAAGCTGAAGGAAAACAAGATGCCTTAAAACCAGAAGCACCACGACCGAACCCCACGCCTATTTCTCCAATACCTAAGCCAACACCGGCTCCTGCTCCTATGGCGCCAAAACCAACTCCTGCTCCTGTAGCTCCAAAACCAGTTGCGCCAAAACCAACACCGGCGCCAACTACACCAAAACCAGTTGCACCGAAACCAACGCCGGCACCAACTGCTCCAAAACCTGTTGCACCGAAACCAACACCAGCGCCAACTACACCGAAACCTGTTGCACCGAAACCAACTCCGGCACCAACAACACCAAAGCCGGTAGCTCCAAAACCGACCACAAGCCCGGCGCCAAAACCAACTCCGGCACCTACACCGGCGCCAGCACCAACCAAGCCGGCCACGCCAAAACCAAGCGCTCCGGAGGCGACGCCGAAACCAAAACCAACCAATCAAAATACAAACACTAAAGGAGGAGGTCGTTAGACCTCCTTTTTTGTGTTCAAATACTTGGGGCTCTGCTCAAATCTTCATATATTCGCAATCTTAAAATTGAACTCAAATGGCATTAATCGGTAAAATTCGCGCAAAATCTGGCTTACTAGTCGCAATGATAGGCATCGCCTTGTTGGCTTTCATCCTCAATGATTACCAAAGTTTATTTGGCATTGGCGAAGGTGAATACGGCATAGGCCTCGTTTTTGGAGACAAAGTAGATCCAGCAACGTACAGCATCGCAAGTGCTAAGTTCCAAGAACAAGAGCGCAATCAGGCTGCACAAAACAGCAAAGAATTCACCGAAACTGACATGGAAGCTTCCAGCGACAAAGCTTGGAACTTCATGGTAGACTCCACTATCCTGAGCAAAGAATACGAAAAACTCGGCATTGGCGTTACTGAGCGTGAGCTAGACGCTTATTGGTATGCCAAAGACGGCTTCAACGTATTGCAAGACCTCGCTCAGTTTTTTACTGACTCATTAACAGGTATCCAAACGCCACAATCCATTGAAAATGGCCGTGTCAAACTCAAAGCAACCTTAGATAACCTTAAAAAATCTAAAGAAGCGCAAGCTGTAGACCAATGGAATGGTTTCAAATCGTACCACACCGATCGCCGCAAAACTGAGAAATACTTTGGGTTGCTCAAGCAAGGTGTTTACGTTACAGATCTCGAAGCCGAAGATCAATACTATGCCAACAACGAAAAGAAAACCATTTCTTTTGCAGTGCGTCGTTACAGCGAAATCTCTGATGCCGACATCAAAGTTTCCGAAGCTGAAATCAAAGCATTTTACGAAGCACACAAAGGCGAGAAAAAATACTTAGTGCGCAACGCGAGCCGCGATGTCAAAATGTTTGACGTCAATATTCGCCCTTCAAAAGCTGACTCCACTGTATTCACCAACAAAATGAATACACTCCGTGCAGGCTTCTCAGCAAGCACCAACGATTCTGCTTTTGTTGCCAAAAACAGCGAAACACCAGTTTATTTTAGCGACAAACGCGCTACTTCCGTGCCAGAAGGCCATCCAAAAGCAGATCGCTACCAAACTTACCCAATGAGCCTAGACACCATCTTTAAAACGGCTGCATTAGGTCAGTTAGTTGGCCCTTATGTTTCCAAAGAAAAAATGGTATTGTCTAAAGTGATTGGCTTTACACCATCTAGCCTCAAAGCACGCCACATCCTGATTTCTACCAACAGCAGCAAAGACGAAAAAGTAATTGCCGCCAAAAAGAAAACTGCAGATAGCATCGCAAAAGTTTTAAATAAAACGAACTGGGATGCAATGGCCAAAAAATACTCAGAAGATCCAGGGTCAAAAGACAAAGGTGGCCTTTACGAAGACTTCCTCGAAGGCGACATGGTCAAAGAATTCGGTGGCTATTGTGCTACAGCACCAATCGGAAAAGTAGGTGTCGTGAAAACAGATTTCGGTTTCCACATCATCGAAGTACTCGAGCGCGGTGCAGGCAAATTCCCATTACTCGCCTCTATTAGCGTTACATTCAAGCCATCTGACGAAACGGTAGCCAACATGGAAAGCGAAGTCAACGGCATCTTGATGAAACTTGACCGCAAGATTTCTAAAGAAGAAGACGCGTTCAAAAAAGCAGCACTTTTTGATACCATCGTTACCCGTGCTAACTATGCACCGCGTGTTATCCAAATCGAAGACAAAGCGCCAAAAGTATTTGGTTTCACTACCACAATGGCCCGTGACCGCGTATTAGAAATGGCTTACGCCGAAGATGCTACAGTTGGTACCATGACACTTTCTCCTATTCGCGACAAAGAAAAATACGTCATCGCCATGATCAGTGCCATTCGTCCTGAAGGTGAGCCGCTTTTTGAAAACGTGCGCGCTCAAATGACAAGAGAACTCATCCAAGAGAAAAAAGCAAAACGTTTCATGAATCAAATGGCTGGCAAGTCTTTACAAGCCATCTCAAAAAGATTCAACACACCGGTAATCGATGCAGAAGTTACCTTTGGCAATCCACAAATCTCCAATGCAGGCTACGAGCCTACCATTATCGGTAATTTGTTCTCAGGAGCGCTTAAAAAAGGTGAGCGCACGCTTCCACTTAAAGGCGAAACAGGCGTTTACGTGATCCAAATCAAGTCTAGCACTAAAGCACCAGCTACAACCAATTTCCAAGCAGAAAAAGACCAACTCATGCAAGGCTTAGCCAACCAAGTAGAAGGTCAGGCAATGGGCGGTTTGCGCAAAAAAGCAGCTGTCGTAGACAACCGCAAGCTCTCTGAACTCGGCGTACGTTTATAACATGACCAAAGCCGAAATTCGCCAGCTTTACAAAGCCAAGCGAGCTCAGCTAAGCCCCTTTGATATCACTAAAATCTCAGCACAAGTTCAAGCACTTGTGCTGGATTCATTACCCTTCTCCTCTAAATATGTAAGCATCTTTTTACCCATCGAACGGCAAAAAGAAATTTCCACCTACGGTTTACTCGAAGACATCATTTTGAAAGGCGGTCACCCTGTCTTATCTAAGGCCAATTTTAGCGACCACAGCCTAGCGCTGTACCACTACGAGCACCCGAGCCAGCTCGAAATCAGTTCATATGGTATTCCTGAGCCCAAACACGGCCGCACCTTACTCGCCAATAAGCTAGATTACGTATTTGTGCCTTTACTCGGCATCAACTCAGAGGGTCAGCGCGTTGGGTACGGCAAAGGATTTTATGATCGCCTACTCAAGCAGTGCAAGCCTGATTGCTTATTCATAGGACTCCATTTATTTGATGAGTTTGTATCCATCGCAGATTTGCATCCGGACGACATGCCGTTGCACCTCTGTTTTACCCCAGGAGGGATTTATGATTTCAGAAAATAAAAACCAAGGAAGGTTCCATTTACTGGCCATCTTATTGATACCAGTGAATTTAGTGGCGCTTTTTTTAATACCCTCTTATTTGTGGTGGGCAAAGGGCGCTATTGTAGGGGGTTCTGTTGCGTTTACTTATTTGGTTTTGAAGAAGACTTCTTAACCCAAACGCCGTCGGCCTCAAAATTCAATTCTATCTTAGGCGCAGTAATCTGATCGATTTCAGATTGAGGCGCTTTTGCATCTTCTAAGAAGTGTTTTTGCAGCTCAATGGAAAGGGTATCATAGTAGGCTTTACCGTGAAAATAAGCTACTGAATTGATTTCGGTAGCTGGTGGCACAAGAAAGTGGTCTTTGAAGCGCACGCGAATGAGGTCTCCGTTGCTTGGCTGTACATTGACCCAGCAACCAGCGCTCTGACATACACCAACTAATGGTGCCGAAAATGTGAAAATATCATTTTTTGGATTGGCCTGAAAAGCGACAAGCATTTGGTCTAGGGTGAGTGCTTGGGTTGAATCTACGGCAACAGGACCATAGTGTTTGTAGGCGATTTGTGAGTTCTTACAACTAGACAAGCTAAAGGCAAGTGCGGCTATCGCAACAAAAAATATTTTCATGAGAAATAAGGAGTGACTGTAATTATTGGAGGAAGTTGTCAAAAAATGCACCGAGGTCATAAGCGCGGTCAGCGACTTGAACATTGGCGATTTGATTGGCGCCCAAGAAACGTAAGATAACACGTCTTGAATTGGCATCATTGGTGAGCATATGGAAAGTAGCAACGTGTGATTTAGCATTGAAATCAACGGTAAACATATTCGTGTAATACTTAGCGTACATGATGACGTTTTCTTCGGTGACCTCAGCAGGTAAAGTCAGTTGGATATGGCCTGTAGCGATACCTCCTTTGAGCTCAGCTAGATTAGCAGCCGTTGCACTGAGTGTTTTTTGACCAAATACGAGCAGATTGAGCCCTAAAGCCAATACGAGAAGAGTTAGTTTTTTCATGAGGTAAATTTAGATTAGCATAAAACTACAAAATATTTCAATAATTTGGTGCTGTGGTAGATTTAATCTTACAATACCAAGAACTTGTTCCCGAAGCGGGCTGTGATGAAGCCGGAAGGGGTTGCTTAGCAGGGCCAGTTGTAGCAGCAGCAGTTATACTCGACCCGGCAAGACCCATCGCCGCACTCAATGATTCCAAACAACTCAGCGCCAAAAAACGCACAGCGCTGCGCGAAGAAATCCTTGAGAAAGCACTTTGCTACGGAATTGGCGTCGTGGATCATCTCGAAATTGACCAAATCAATATCTTAAATGCCAGTATCCTGGCCATGCACAGAGCTTTAGCGCAACTTCGAATACAACCTGCTTTTATTCTGGTCGATGGCAACCGTTTCAAGCCTTATGAGCAAACTCCATTTGCCTGTATGGTCAAAGGTGATGCCCGTTTTTCGAGTATTGCCGCAGCGAGCATCCTCGCCAAAACGCATAGAGACGAACTCATGACCAATTTGCATCAAGCGTATCCACAATATGCCTGGGCGCAGAATCAAGGTTACCCCACAATTGCGCACCGCAAAGCAATTGCCCAATTTGGACCTTCACCTCATCACAGGCTGACTTTTCAATTATTAGCGCGAGACCAACAACTTGGCCTTTTTGACTAACTTTGAGAAAAAACGCATGCGCCAACGTCTAGTTCTACTCCTTCTCGGTATTTTGGCCCTCGGCTGGGTTGTTTTCAGCTCCTACGACCTCCTCTCCAACGAAAACCTCGTTGATTTCAGAACCTACTTCAACTCAAAAGATCAAGCGGTCTACATTGTACAAGACCCGCAAGCGCTAGACTGGGAAAACGAAAGAATGGTCACGACCGAACTCAATGAGAGTTTGTATTACACCATTGTCAAAAAAGCGAAAGAGCCTGTCACGCTATTTTTCAGTGCGAAATCCACTAAAATACTCGTCGAAAAGAAAGGCAATTGGACACAAAAAGACATCAAAGACCTGTTTGAAAATGGGTTATTCCCGCTGCAACTTGGCAAGCTCAAGCAATTTGAATTTGGCCAACTCCACGGCAAATACAATCGCAACCAATTACTATTGTTTGTAGGTGAGCTGCCTGCTGCCCAACCGCTCCGCATCAATGTAAGTGCTAAGGCAAGTTATGCTTGGCTCAAGTGGGATCAGGATCAACAAATCCGCCTGACAGAAACCTATTGTAAAAAAGACGCCAAGTACCGCTATGTCAAATACAGAAATCCGAACCCAGCACTGCGCAAACAAGATGATCAAGCCCTTTTTGCCGCGGTTATTCCAGATTTTTTCAAGCGTTATTACTTCTACGAAAAATCATATGCCCAACAACTTGACCCTGCTTTTGCCAAAAGCCCATGGTTCAAATGTATAGACCACGGCTTTGTGCACCTCAAGCAAGACAGCTCGAGTTTAGTCATCTTTGATTTTCAAGAAAATTCAAACCCGATTCAAACACTCAACGAATTTTTCAGAAAAGAAGAACTCAATACCGAAAGTGCGGCTTACAACAACTTGCAATTTTCAAGCATCATCAGCGACACAAAAACAACTTGGCATTTAGCAACTTATGGTCAGTTTGGTTTTGCAAGTCCCAGTAAAACGCTCTTGGATCAAGCCCTCGCCTCTGCGACCCTTGGGCAAACACTTTCTCAGGACGAAACCCTTGCCAATCGCTTCTTTGCCAATATGCCGAGCAAAGTGAGCGCACGTTGGGTAGATGCCAACCAAAAGAAAACGGTAACACTACTGGGTAAGCAAATTATTGAAACGAGTTACCAAAAACTCAATGCGCAAACAATAGAACAACAAGATAAAATCAGGGATTATTTTGTCATGAACCCTGGTTTTCGGGTCTTGCAATTTGCAGCCTTTGCCGAACGTGGCAACGTGATTGCCTTGACAGAAAACCACCAATTGGTTGGCTACATCAACGGTTTGCGCAAATGGGAAAAGGACCTGAGTCAGGATGTGCTTGAACTCTACCAAATCAGTGGCTCAGCACAACTCGTTTGTGTACAATTTGAACACGAAGCCCAATTATTCGATAAAACTGGGCGCTTGGTGTATCGCCTTACGCACGACGCAGGCACGCGCATACAGGTGCTCGAAAACAAAGGCAAGAAAGAATTCATGTGCGCGAGCAGTTCAAATAGTGTGCAGTTGTATTCCGAAACCGGAGGCTTGATCAAGCAATTTAGTTTGGGCAGCAAGGTGCGCCAGCTGCATGGTTACAAGCAAAGCGGAAAAACGTATGTCAGTATTTTAACGGACAACCAACATCAAATCATCGATGTCACAAAACGCAAAGTGGCCTTGAAGCAAAATGCAGACACCACCTACGTTTTGGTCGGAAACACCAGCGCTGCGTTTGCTGTAAAAATCGAAAAAAACACCGCTACTGTGCTTTCTTTGAATGGACAAAAACAATTTGAGGTACCGAGTCGCGTTGAATGTGTCGGATCGTATATGCAAGCAGCAAACCAAATCATTGTCTTTAAACGCAACAGTAGTCTTTTTGCTTTCAACGCAAAAGGGCAGCGCGCTTGGGAAAAAACACTAGATGCCGTAGAAATCACGCAAGTTTCAAGCTTCTATGGGCCTAATAACCAAAGTATTTTAAGCGCAATTGATGCCGTGGGCAACCAAATCTACCTTCTAGACGACTTAGGTCGAGACCTCGACACCGAAAAGCGTCATGGTCAACAAGAAGTTCAGTTGAGTTCTTTTGGGAACAACGCCTATTCGATTACCACATTTTTAGGAACTTATATCATCCAATACAACAAACAATGAGAAAATTAACCTGGTCATTTTTATTGCTCATCAGCAGCTTACAAGTAAAAGCGCAGGCATATTTGGGTGTAAGCTCGAGTAACTACGCAGGCGCGCTAGGCAATTTAGTCAATCCGGCATCTTTTGTAGACGGACGCTACAAAATGGACTTAGCCCTCCCCGCTTTGAACCTATTCACCTATCAAAATTTTGCTTACTTCTCCGCCGATGCCATGCGCGCAGAACAAGGAAACGGTGGCTATTGGTGGACCAAATCTCTGACGGACACCGCCGTGCTCAATGCGTGGGCTTATCCGTCGTCAACATTTATCGACCGCCTCATGGTGCGCAATTACAACGCAGGCTCAGATGGCGTTTTAGGAGCAAACATCAACTTCAGACTCGACTTATTTAACTTGGCTTTTCATATCGGCGAAAAACGATCATTAGGTATTTATGCCAACTTGCGCTCGATTACCAACGTCGACAACATGGATCCTAAATTGGCCGTTTTGTCTGAAGAAGGCTTGGAATACCCGGCCCTTTGGAATACACAACTCAACGAAGAACTCGTCAATGTGAACCACCTCACCTGGAGCGAAATTGGCTTCAATTACAGCCAAGTACTCATCGACAACAAAGAACACTTCTTAAAAATTGGCATCAGCCCAAAAATCTTGCTCGGCTTTGCGAGTGCTTACGTGCATACCAAAGATTTTAGTTACAACCTCATCAATGAAGATACCTCGCAGTACCTTGCCGGCACATTTGACTACGGGTATTCCAAAGAAGTTGGCGATTTCATATCGGCTGGCGTCAATGGCCAAATCGATCAAAATAATATAGCGAGCTACCTCAAACCTGGTTCTATTGGCTTCGGACTCGATTTAGGCGCAGTATACGAATGGCGCCCGAATTACGCCAAATACAAATACGACATGGACGGCAAAACCGATCTCTGGATGCGCAACGAAAACAAATACAAGGCGCGCGTCGGTTTTTCGATGCTCGACATGGGCGGCATGAAATTTACAAAAGGAGGCTTGAGCCGCAACTTTGTGGTGAATTCAAGCTCGCTTTTTGATTTGCGTCGCTTTGATAGTTCCACCGACCTCGAGACCTTTGATATGGTCATCGACTCCCTGATCAATGAGTCCACTGCTGCGGGCAACACCGAATGGGTTTCACTACAAGATCCAGCACAAACGTTCCTGATGCGCACGCCAACAGCCATGAGTTTGCAACTAGACTACCATATTTGGAGCTACTTTTATGTGAACGCAACTGCCATGCTGAATATGATTCCTAAAAACAAGGACACCAAAGTAAACGTGGCCAGCCAACTCTCCCTGACGCCAAGCTTTGACAGCCCTTACTTCGGCCTTTACTTCCCTATCGCCTATAATAAATACAGTGGCTTGCGCACTGGCTTGGCAACGCGCATCGGCCCGGTAATTTTAGGCATGAACGACATGCATTTGCTGCGTGCAAAAGGCGAAATCAGCGGCGTTGATTTTTACGCAGGCTTGCGCTTACCTATATTATACCACCGCGTCAAGGACAAAGACAAAGACAAAGTCTCCGACAAAATGGACGAGTGTAAAACCGTTCCAGGCACTTGGGCTTTCTTGGGCTGTCCTGATACAGACGGCGATGGCATTCCAGATTCAGAAGATGCTTGCGTTACGGTTGCTGGTCTCAAAGAATTCAAAGGCTGCCCAGACACCGACGGCGACAAAATCATTGACTCAGAAGACGCTTGCCCTACTGTGGCCGGCCTCAAGGAATTCAAAGGTTGCCCAGACACCGACGGCGACAAAATCATCGACTCAGAAGACGCTTGCCCAACTGTGGCCGGCGTGGTCGCCTTGAAAGGTTGTCCGGACAAAGATGGCGATGGCATTACTGATGCCGAGGATGTGTGCCCAGAAAATGCTGGCCCGAAAGAAAATCAAGGCTGCCCAGACCAAGACAACGATGGTCTCTTTGACTATGTAGACAACTGCCCTACGGTTGCCGGTCCGAAAGAAAACCAAGGTTGCCCTTGGCCAGATACCGATTCCGACGGTTTGCTCGACAAAGACGACGACTGTCCGAACCTCGCGGGGCCAAAAGCCAACAAAGGCTGCCCTTACAAAGACTCCGATGCCGATGGCTTGTTAGACAAAGACGACGATTGTCCGAACACACCAGGCCCGAAAACCAACAAGGGCTGCCCAGTTATTGAGCAAGCCGTCATTGAAGTGCTCAAAACAGCCTTTGACAACCTCGAGTTTG
>JBFYPV010000090.1:0-3330 GCA_041303085.1 Crocinitomicaceae bacterium | reverse complement strand
TCTCTGCGAGCCCTGTATTCAACAACCTCGTACCCGGAACCTACCAAGTTTACGTAGAAGATGTCAATGGTTGTTTTGACAGCACCACCGCAACAATTTACCCTTCTACCAATCCAATTCTCGGGCAAACAACAAGTACCCTTGAATTCTGTAGCTTACAAGACGGCAGCATCAGCACGAGCGCTACACTCGGTGTTGCTCCTTATGTATTTGTCTTGCACCAAGGACCAACCCTTGTTGGTACAAGCCCCACAGGAGCCTTCAACAACCTACATTCAGGTAGCTACTGGGTCACGGTAATCGATCAAATTGGCTGTGCAGATAGTACCTTAATGGTTGTGGACAGCATTCCTGCACCAATTTCACCAATGGTAGATACCGTTTTGTGTAACCTCACGCTGCAAGTTTTCGGCGTGCTTTCTTACACGGGTAGCAACTGGTCTTCAAACTCCGCCGACATCACTTTTAGCAATGCATCAGGTCAAAACCCTTTGATTACTGCAGATACTTCTGGTATTTATTTGATCAATCTGCAAGATACCGTTTGTAACTTCAACGAAACATTCAGCCTGACATTTGTTGCGGACCCCTATACCTCTATCATCGATACCACCCTTTGTATCGGAGAAACCGCAACGCTTGCAGCCGTTCAGCAGCCACAAAACGTGAGCTACCTTTGGAGCACGGGCTCAACTTCCCCGACCATCCAAGTAACGGAACCGGGCAACTACCTAATTGCGACTACAAATATGTGCGGCACCGTTCTCGATACCGCAAGTGTTGAATTCTATTTCTGCGACATCGAGCTACCAAACGTATTTACGCCAAATGGCGACGGCACCAACGACTACTTCCAAATGTTGTTCTATGGCGGCCTCAGTACTTTTGAATGCATCATCGTGAACCGCTGGGGCAATACCGTGCGCGAATTCACCAACCCTGCTTTTCAATGGGATGGCACCGACGAAAACGGTGACAAAATGGAAGAAGGTGTCTATTTTTACGTAGCGCGTACAGTAACCAACGCTGGCGACGAAATTGAAAAACACGGTCTTGTACACCTCGTAAGAGAATAGCATTAATTGCTATCTTTGTGTGTGCTCGAACTCAAGAAAAATACACCAAGATGGGTAATTGTCGCTTTTGACTTGCTCATCCATCTTTTTGCCTTATTTTTTGCCTATCTAATCCGCTTTGACCTCAAGGCGGATTTTTCTTTGATTGCCACAGAATGGGCCATCTTGTCCAAATCTATTTGGTATTACATCCTGGTTAAAATATTTGTTTTTGGAGCCTTTCAGATCCACCAAGGCATTGTAAGGCACAGCTCAACAGCTGACTTCAAACGCATTTTCATGGCTGAAATAAGCGCTACTTTGCTCTTTATATTGGGCAGCATGGTGCGCTATTACCAGCTCGATGGTTATTTCTTGTTCCCGAATTCTGTATTGGTCATGGAGTTTATCTTTAGCACGGCATTTGTGATTTCGGGGCGCTTTGTTGTGAAACTACTGTACCTCGAGTACACCCGAGACAAAGGCGAAGAAGAAGCGATCCTCATTTTTGGCGCAGGTGTTTCGGGCCAACTCACCAAGCGCCTCATCGAAAAAGACACCGCCAATTTGCAGCACGTTATTGGTTTTATCGACGACGCTGCGCATTTAAAAGGCAAGCGCATTGAAGGCGCAAAAGTGTTTCCACTCAGCGCGCTTACCCGGCTCAAAGAAAAATACAAGGTGGCCACGCTGGTGATTGCCGTTCAAAATATTGAGCGCAACAAACTTCAAGAACTGGCAGAACTCGCGCTAGACCTTGGGCTACAAATCAAGCGTGTGCCCGAAGCGCGCGCATGGGTCAACGGCGCCTTTGAAGTGCGCAAGCTCAAAAAAATTGATATCAATAGTTTGCTGGGTAGAGCCGTGATCACGCTCAATAATCCCAAGCTTGAGGAGCATTTTTTAGACAAAACCATTTTAGTTACCGGCGCTGCAGGCAGCATAGGCAGCGGCCTAGCTACCGCATTGCTACCCTACAAAGCCACAAAGCTCATTTTACTCGATCAAGCGGAGTCTGCACTTTTTGAACTTGAACAGCAATTCAAGCAGGTCCAGAGCAGCATCGAAATCGAATATGTCATCGGTGACATCTGCGATGCGCAGCGCATGCGGCGTCTTTTTGCTTTGTACAAGCCTCAGGTTGTATTTCATGCGGCGGCCTACAAACACGTACCGCTCATGGAAGCAAACCCCGCAGAAGCCATCCGCAACAATATTGGCGGTACGCAATTACTTGC
Source organism: Crocinitomicaceae bacterium (assembly GCA_041303085.1). Classification (GTDB taxonomy): domain Bacteria; phylum Bacteroidota; class Bacteroidia; order Flavobacteriales_D; family Crocinitomicaceae; genus UBA952. Next base: position 1,037 of record JBFYPV010000090.1, on the reverse strand, counting down.
CGAGTTAGCCGCTCAACACCAAGCCGAACAATTCATCATGATTTCTACCGATAAGGCGGTCAACCCTACCAACGTCATGGGAGCCTCTAAGCGCATTGCAGAAATGTTGGTGAGTGAACTCAATTCAAATCAACAAACGGCGTATATCACCACGCGTTTTGGCAATGTTTTGGGCTCAAATGGATCAGTTATTCCGCTTTTTGAAAAACAAATTGCCAGCGGCGGCCCCATTACGCTCACCGACGAGCGCATCACGCGCTTCTTCATGACCATTCCGGAGGCTTGCCAATTGGTATTGGAAGCCGCCACAATGGGCCATGGCGGCGAGATCTTCGTTTTTGATATGGGCGCACCAGTCAAAATTCTCGATCTAGCCAAAAAAATGATCCAACTTTCAGGGCTGCGTCCGTATGCAGATATCGATATTCAAGTAACGGGTTTGCGCCCCGGCGAGAAACTCTATGAAGAAGTCTTGGCCAACGCCGAAAATACCATCCCGACCTATCATCCGCAGATTTTAATTGCGCAAACCCGCTCCACAAATCCCGAGCAAACGCAACAGATTACACAACTCCTTGCCATTGCAGAGCAGCAAGACAACGAGGCTAGTGTGCGGCTCATGAAACAAATTGTTCCCGAATACATCTCCAACAACTCCTCCTTTCAAAAACTAGACAAATGATCCAACCAGCAGCCATTCAAGTCAGACTCACCGATATCGATATTTTAGGCCACGTCAATAACTCTATTTACTTGACCTATTTTGAAATGACGCGCATCCACTACTTTAGTCAGTTGGTTGGCCCCGACTGGGACTGGATGGAAAACGGCGTTGTGTTGGTGCAGAACGAAGTACAATATCACTTGCCTGTGTTTTTGGCCGATGCACCGCAAATCCATATGTTTTGCACTAAAGTGGGCAACAAAAGCTTTACCCTCAGCTACGAACTCTACGTAAATGAGCAGCTCAGAACCACTGGAAGCAGTACGCTAGTGGGCTTCAACTCCAACAAACAGCAGAGCATTGAAATCCCTGC
>JBFYPV010000089.1:0-5858 GCA_041303085.1 Crocinitomicaceae bacterium | reverse complement strand
CCCAATCAAGTACTGGGCAGCGAGTACATCATTTTAAAGGGCTACCTAAATGGCCCCGACAAAATCTACGTAGTTGCGATTCAAAACAACACCCAAATTTCTGCCGATGGCAACGTAGTTGCAACCATCAACGCAACTGAAACTTATGTGCATACACTAAGTAATCCGTCGGTTCTGATCCAAACCAGCGCCCCAACACATGTTTTACACACCACCGGATTTGGCTGTGAGGTAGGCGGTGCAATTTTGCCTTCTATTGTCTGTACCGGTTCAAATACGGTGGCCTTTGTAAGGTCAACGAACGAATTTTTTGCCTTGAATATTTTGGTGCCTGCAGGTGGCGAAAACGATTTTACTTTCAATGGCAACACCGGCGTGCTGAACCCTGCCACGTTTAATTTTGTGCCTGGCACCAACAATGCCTGGAAATTTGCGCAAATAGATGCCAGTAGTTTTGTTGGCGTCCAATTGGCCTCGCGCATAGACAACCCCAATTTCAAATTCCATTTAGGAGTGGTACATGGTGGATCTTCAAGTGGCTGCCGCTATGGTTATTTTAGTGATTTTGCAGCAGCGCAATATCAAATCAGTGTCAACGACCAAAGTTTTTGTGTTGGCGAACCTATTCTACTCACCACCAACACCCTCACCGGCGCTACCTATAACTGGACAGGACCCAACAACCTCAATTCGAGCGGTCCGCAAATTCAAATCGCGCAAGCACAACTTTCAGATGCAGGTACCTACACCATTTCAGGCTATCTGCCCGGTACCTGTGCCATCGTGCCGGATACCATAGACATCGCGGTCTATGCGAATCCTGGCTTGCCTCAAATCTTGACCAATGGACCCGTCTGCGCAGGAGATTCCCTACAATTTTGGACCAACGCCAGTGCCGCTCAATATTTTTGGTCACAAGGAACCTCCGCATCCGGACTCGACACCCTGAGCCTACTACTCAGCCCTGGTGCTTATGCGGCCAACTTGAGTATCATCGATACCAATGGCTGTGCTTCGCCGCTAAATTCCATTTCGGCTTCAGTCTTTAGCAATCCAAGCGTCAACTACAACGGCCCAGCAAGCGTTTGCGGACAAACAGTCAATCTGAATGCAGCCACAACACTTGATACACAAGACCCATTGGATCAGCTTGACTGGATGCAAAACGGTCAAACTATTGGCTCCGGAAATCCTTATTCATTTGCTTTGCAATCTAATAATGGCAGCACCGAAACATTTACGGTTCAAGTCACAAGTATTCTCGGCTGCACGGGTAGCGACACCTTTCAAGTGAGTTTCAACCCTTATCCGCAAGCAGATTTTATAGCCACGGCACTCTGCGACGGGCAGACTGTCAATATGAGCGACCAAAGCACTTGGACCGGCACTCCACTACTAGGCACCACCCTTCAAACATCGTTCTTAGCTGGAGACGGACAAATCCTCAATTCCCTTCCTTCTAGTTACACTTACAGCCAGAGTGGAAGCTATACAAGCAGCCTTATTTTAACAAGTTCTGCAGGCTGCAGTGATACCCTTTCACAAACCATTCAATTGCTAGCGGTACCAGAAATCACGCTCATTCACGAAGATACCTGTGGGCAAACGGCTACATTTCAAGCGCTATTTGCTGTCATTCCGACCAATATCCAAAGTTTGCAGTGGAACATCAACAACCAAAACCTGACACAAAATCCACTTACCCAAACCTTCAGTCAAGCAGGAACTTACCCCTATTCATTTACTTTAAATCTACAGAATGGTTGTTCGTATACAAGCAACGGATCAATCGATATCATCCCATCCGTTACTTTACCGACACTAACATTCCCGAATATCATTGCTACTGGCAGCAGCTCAGACAACCACATCTGGCAAATCGACCCGCTTTACGAAAATTGCGCAACCTTTGAGCTCAAAATCTTGAACCGTTGGGGACAAGTCGTTTTTGAGACCTCCACTGCTCAAAAAGCTTTTGAGGGCAAAAATGAACAAGGCGAGACACTTGCGGAAGGCATCTATTTTTATCTCTTCACCAGCGGGAAAGAGAAAAGACAAGGCTTTATTCACCTGATCCACTAAGAACGCGTAAATTTGAAGCATGAAACGCGTTGTAGTTGGACTTTCGGGCGGAGTAGATTCTAGTGTTGCGGCACTCTTACTCCAACAACAAGGATATGAAGTCATTGGGATGTTCATGCGCAATTGGCACGACCAAAGCGTAACACTTTCCGACGAATGCCCTTGGATAGACGACTCCAACGATGCCCTACTGATTGCCCAACAGCTCGGAATTCCCTTTCAGGTTATTGATTTATCTGAGCAATACAAAGACCGGATTGTCAATTATATGTTTGCCGAATACCAAGCCGGCCGCACGCCCAACCCAGATGTACTTTGTAACCGCGAAATCAAATTCGACGTCTTTTTGAAAGCGGCCCTCGATTTAGGTGCAGACTACGTTGCCACAGGACACTATTGCCAAAGACGCGAAAACCAAGACGGTAGTTTGAGCCTACTTGCCGGTGCCGACCCTGGTAAAGACCAATCCTATTTTTTGTGTCAGTTGAGCCAAGCACAACTCGCCAAAGCGCTGTTTCCAATTGGGCACCTTCAAAAATCTGAGGTGCGTCAAATTGCCCTAGACAACAACCTCGTTACGGCAGCTAAAAAAGATTCTCAAGGGCTTTGCTTTGTAGGTAAAATTGCGCTGCCCACTTTTCTCCAACAACAACTTGCTCCTCAAATTGGACCTGTAATTGAAGTGCCTTCGGATCTTGATCAATTCAAAGCTTACGAAACACTTCAACCCAACGCTGCTAATATAGAATTACTTTCGAAACCATTTCATTTTGAATTGACTGATGGCAAAGAAGTAACAACCCATCAGGGTGCACATTACTACACCATTGGTCAACGCAAAGGCCTGCACATCGGCGGCCGTCCAGAGCCTAGCTTTGTGATCGGTATAGATACGCTAAATAACATTGTGTATAGTGGTCAAAATGAGCAGCATCCGGGGCTAAACCGTTGGGCACTGAAGCTAGACGAAAGCAGTATTTCGTGGATCAATGCGCATCCTGAATTTGAAACCACCCATGAACTCAATTGCATGGTTCGGATCCGTTACCGCCAGCCTTTGCAAAAAGCCAAATTACTCAGAACGGAAACGGGTTATTATATCCTATTTGAACACAAGCAAAAAGGAATTGCACCTGGTCAATTTGCAGCCTGGTATGCGCAAGAAGAACTGCTCGGTTCTGCCGTCATTGCCTAAAATTTGATGGCATAAAAAAAAGGACCCGAAACGAGCCCTTTTTTTTGTCTAACTATAAATCAACTATTAATTGAGAATCAGTGCGAAACCTTGTGGTTCTTCACTTAATTTTTCTTCGGTAAAACGAATGCGGTCTAATAAATCAGCAACTTCAAAAATGTTTAAAGGGCTTTGTGAACCCATTTCACGGTGCTGATCTAATTTCAATTTCGCTTGGCGAATTGATTTGCTGCGGAGAGATTGAATACTTGTGGTCATGTCGTTTGTTGTTGGTTTGGGCTTTGATACGCTAAGAATTGTGCCAAGGTTTCAAAAAGTCATATAAATTTCATTTATCAAAGTAAGTAATCCTATTTAAGCTTCACATGATGAGCATGTTAACTTAAGTAAAGGTTTTTTAAATTTATCCACATTTTTTTCTTTCAACCCTCTTTACAATGTTTATAAACGTTCTCAAAGGACATCCTTATATTTGTATTGTGAAATATTTATTCCTTCTTCTTCCCCTCCTCCTTTGGTCTTGTAAAGATCAAGCGAACGACGCTGCCACAACCGAAGCAAGCGCACAAGAATTACCAACGAAAGGCAAGCAAAGCTTAGCGAGTTATGCAGACCGCATGGTCAGAGCCAAACTCGGCATTCAAGCCAACGAAAAATTTGAACTTCAAATTTACCGCGCACAGCTAGACGCAGATGGCATTGAAGACGCAGTCATCACCGTCAATCGTTTAGATTTTGCCATGAAAGAAGCAATGGCTTCTCCAAATCCTGCCAAACGCGCAGAACTAGGCTTTATGGGCAATTTCAATTACTTTTTCTTTTTTGATGGCAAGCTCGACATGCTCTCCCCTCCTATTGCCATCCCTTCTTCTCCGCTTTTGCCACTCCAAGTTTCTTTTGAAAATATCAGCTCAGAAGCCTACAAAGACATTTTAATAGACTTTAGAATCCGCAATGCGAGTTACAAAGATTTCTACACCGTAAGCAATCATACACCACGCCGCATTTTCCAATTTAAAAATTTCGATGGACTCGGAACATCCATAACAGAGGCTTATCATTTTGAATACGGAGCCGGTTCTTACGGAGCGCAAAAAAATATCTTCGTCATGGAAGCCAAATTAGAAGTACTTCCAAATGGCGCTGATCAAAATACATTTGTACCAAAACTAAGTCCGCTAGAAAAAATCAAGTACACCTTCTTCTATTTAGAAAGCGAAGCCAAATACGCCACCAAACCTTAGAAATTTCCGCGAAGCGTCAGGATAAAATTGCGTCCTGGTGCAGAGATATTTGAAGCAAACATGCGGTAATTGCGGTCGAGGATATTCTCGCAAGCTACCTGAATACTGAGCTGGTTGTTGATATTGTAGTTGGCTCTGAGGTTCAAGGTATACCAACTTGGCATTCCGTCGGCTGTTGCATAGGCAAAGTTATCTTCACCAACTAAATTATAGTCCTCTAGGCGTTTCCATCCGGAATACAACATAAATCCTTCGAGTTTGAGTTTGTTGTGCAACATAGCGTAGCGCAAACTCAACTTCCCAAATGCCGGCGCAATGTGATCCAACGGATAAGGAATGGTATCGGTCAGGATACGGCCAAACGTAAAATTATAAGTTCCAGAAAGTTGCAAATTATTGGTCAGTTGTGCCTGTAAAAACGCCTCAAAACCTCGCACATAAGCACGCCCTTTATTGGTGGTCATGAGTACTTGACTCAATTGACCATCGTAAAGCACGCTGTCTGCACCATTAAAAGTGCCATTCTGAACGGTCAGTGCATTGGTCAGGTAAGTTTGATATGCATTCACGCCAATGGTACTTTTCTTCATGAACTGGTATTGAAGTCCGAGCTCTGCATTGTAGGCATATTCAGGAAAAAGCTCCGGATTGGGCACAATAACAGACCCTGGAACAGACTCAAATACTTTGGTGAGGTCATCTACATTTGGTGCGCGAAAAGCAGTAGAACCATTTAAGGAAATGCGCCATTTTGTTTGCGGCATGTAAATCAGGCCTAAATTACCATTCAATGCCAGATGGTTTTGCTCAATCGCACTAAACGGGAAAGGAAAGAATGTCTGATCGATAAACTGCGCTTGCAAACCTACTTGAGAAAAACGAATGCCATCGTTAATGATGAGCTTGTCCGAAACCTCAAAAGTATGCGACGCATAGAGTGCAGCACCCTGCATAGATGATCCGCCGTTAGGGTAACGCGTGTCAATAGTTGTTTGCTCACCTGTATTGATGTCTTCGGCAAAAGCAGTGGAATTCACTTGATTGAGATAGGCTTCTGCCCCATAGCGCAACTCATGCGGGCCCCATTTTTTCATGAAATCTGCGTTGAGTGTATAGATATCGAGCTGTTCGATGCGGTGATTGAGGCTTGCTTTTTGAAATCTTCTATCCATTCGACTTTCCTCGATACCTTGATAAGCTAAGATAATTCTGGCGTTGTCATAACATTTGGTCGCGTTACTGAGCTCTAAAGTATAAGCCGCCAACAAACGATACTGAGGTCCGTAATACCATTCAGCAAATTTCGGCTTCGCGCCGGACATAAGGGTTAAGCGGTC
>JBFYPV010000088.1:0-6629 GCA_041303085.1 Crocinitomicaceae bacterium | reverse complement strand
AGCAATGTTTGTTGGTATTCTTGCATGTTTTCGCCTTTCCAGGCTGCAATAGCGCCCTCGTAGACACTTTTGCTGCGGTCCGGGATCACGAGTTCTTCGTCAATGCCGAGCGTCATGCCGTAGCCTTCGCATTTTTTGCAGGCACCATAAGGGTTGTTGAACGCAAAAAAAGGAGGCGTGGGTTCTTCAAAGCGCAGGTCGTCGGCCTCAAAGCGCGCGTTGAAATCTATGAATTCTTTGGTGCTTGCGTTGTAAAGGCTGCATTCACCTTTGCCTTCAATGAATGCGCGTTCGATGCCTTCTGAGAGTCGGCTTTGTTGCGGGAGTTCTCGGGCTTCGTTTTTGAGCCGATCCACCACAACCCAAAGATTTGTGGGTGGCGTTTCAAATGGAAAGATGTCGTCGATTAACACAAAGGAGTCGTCGTAAAATAAACGCGTAAAACCTTCTTTGTTAAGGAGTTGAATTTTTTTATTTAAATGATCAGTTGAATCGTATTTTAGCGCATACAAGATGGCAAAAGGCGCATTTGGCCAGTTGGCATCTAAAAATTCAATGACGTCTTTGGTTTGGTGTTTTTGAACAATTGCACCCGAGACAGGTGAGTAGGTTGTGCCAATTCTGGCGAAAAATAATTTGAGGTAGTCGTAGATTTCGGTGCTCGTTCCAATGGTTGACCTCGGGTTGCCAGAGCTTACCTTTTGCTGAATGGCAATGGCCGGAGACAGGCCTTTGATGTCGTCGATGGCGGGTTTGTCTAGGCGCCCAAGAAATTGCCTTGCGTAGGCAGACATGCTTTCAATGAAGCGGCGCTGGCCCTCTGCAAAGATGGTGTCAAAAGCCAAACTAGATTTACCCGATCCGGACACGCCGGTGATCACGGTGAGTTTGCCATGAGCAATGCGCACATCCAAGCCTTTGAGGTTGTGTTCGCGCGCGCCCTTTACCGTGATAAATTTTTCCATATGCAAAGGTAAAATTTCTTTACTTTTAGTGCTTTAAAAACAAGCGAATGTCCCAAAACTCTTTATTCCGAAAGAAAACCGTAGCCTCCATCATGGCTCAGGTACGTGCCAACGAAGCCAGTGCCGAAGGTCAAACCTTAAATAAACACTTAAAGATCCGCGACTTAATTGCCTTTGGCATAGCGGCTATTATTGGTGCCGGTATTTTTTCTACCATCGGCCAAGCATCTGCTCAGGGTGGCCCTGCGGTTATTTTTCTATTTCTTTTTACTGCCCTCGCCAGTGGTTTTGCAGCCTTCGCATATGCCGAGTTTGCTTCTATGGTGCCGGTGGCTGGTTCGGCCTACACGTATTCTTATGTTGCTTTCGGAGAACTCATTGCCTGGATCATCGGTTGGGCGCTTATTATGGAGTACGCGATTGGTAATATTACCGTTGCGATATCTTGGAGTGATTATTTAACTACAATGCTCGAACAGATTCATATTAAAGCAATTGGATTGAAAGGAATATACCTTCCGAGCTGGATGCAGATGGACTACCTAACTGCTTCGAACGGCTACCAAGAAGCCCTTCATTTCTTGAAAGAAAAAGGAGCAGCCGTGTCCGATTTAGACCCATCACTTTTGAAAACTTACCAAGCTTGGCAAGATGCACCGCGCATTGGTTCTTTTCATTTGGTCCTCGATTTACCTGCGTTATTCATCATCGTTTTGATCACTTGGTTGGTGTATCGCGGCATCAAAGAAAGCCGCAACGCTTCCAATGCCATGGTGATCATCAAATTGGCGGTCATTCTTTTGGTGATTGCTGTTGGGGTGTTTTACATCGACATGAACAACTGGACACCCTTTGCACCTGAAGGCATCAGCGGTGTGCTCAAAGGGGTTTCGGCCGTATTTTTTGCCTACATTGGGTTTGATGCCATTTCCACTACGGCAGAAGAATGCGAAAATCCACAGCGCGATCTACCGCGCGGCATGATGTGGGCCATTATCATTTGTACCATTTTATACATCATCATCGCCTTGATTCTCACCGGGATTGTTCCTTACGACCAATTAGCCGTTGGCGAGCCTTTGGCTTTTGTTTTCAAGCAAATCAACTTGCCCAAAATGACCTTTATTATTTCGATATCAGCAGTTGTTGCCATGGCTTCTGTGCTATTGGTATTTCAGATGGGGCAGCCGCGCATTTGGCTGAGCATGAGCCGCGATGGTTTGTTGCCGAAGCGCTTCTCTAGAATCCATCCCAAATACAAAACGCCGTCGTTTGCGACCATTGTTGTCGGTTTTGTAGTGGCTATTCCAGCGCTCTTCATGAACCTCACGATGGTGACCGACTTGTGTTCTATCGGTACTTTATTCGCTTTTGTTTTGGTCTGCGGCGGTGTGTTGGTTTTGCAAAATAAACCCGATGTGGAGCGCGGTTCTTTTCGAACGCCTTACATGAATGCGGGCTATGTGCTTCCTGTTTTGTTGCTAGGATCCTTGATTTATTTTTGGTCAACCGGTGACTTATTACAATATTTCCAAATAAAGTCTGGTTCCGATTTCGGTCAAAAAATTCCGTCGCTCATTTTCTGGATATTCACCCTCTTTTTAACGGTGGTCAGTGTGCCTAAAAAGCTCTCCTTGATTCCGTCACTGGGCTTGCTTTCTTGCTTATACATGATGAGTGAGATCCCGCTGCAAAACTGGATTTACTTCGGTATTTGGTTGCTGATCGGCTTGGTCATCTACTTTACTTATAGTAGAAAACACTCGAAGTTAAATCCTTCGAATACCTAAATCAATAACCGAAGCTTTTCTCGATACCAAGAATAAAGGCATGAATGACCTTGATATGGATTTCTTGCGCGCGGTCTGCATAGGGGCTAAATGGCGCCCTGATTTCTAAATCGGCAATTTTGGCTAATTCGCCGCCGTCTTTGCCCGTCAGCACAATTGTACTGATGCCTTTTGCTTTAGCTGCTTCAACTGCTAAAATGACATTTTTGGAAGTTCCAGAAGTAGAAATCCCCAACAACACATCACCCGCTTGGCCCAAGCCTTGCACGTAACGTTCAAAAACGTGCGCGTAACCGTAGTCATTGGCCACACAAGATAGGTGTGAGGGGTCGGAAATAGAAAGTGCAGCAAGTGCAGGGCGGTCATTGCGGTAGCGTCCGGAAAGTTCTTCTGCAAAATGCATGGCATCGCACATAGAGCCACCATTGCCACAACTCATGATTTTGTGTCCGTTGGTTAATGCGCCGTGCATGATAGCGATGGCTTGCGCAATTTTCTCCATGTTTTCAATCGTATTGAACTGGGTCAATACTTGCTGCGCTTCTTGAAATTCTTGGCTTAATTGGGCTGGATTCATCGCTTTTTTTTTGTCAAAAGTAAGAAAACGCCGCTTAGCGCCCAACGAATCATTTATCTTTGGTAGATGAAGCAGTCTGCATACTATCGCAATAAAGTCATCTGGATTACCGGCGCATCATCCGGAATCGGAGAAAATTTAGCTGAGCAATTGGCACAATACGGTGCGCATTTGATCTTATCAGCGCGGAATCAACAAAAATTAGATTCCTTGAAGGCCTCGCTCACCAATCCGGAGAAACACCTCGTTTTGCCTTTGGATTTGGAAAACTTGAACGCGACAGCAAGCTATACCGAGCAAATTTTAGCACAATTTGGAAGACTAGATATCCTGATCAATAATGGTGGTGTTTCGCAAAGAGCCAGCGCAAACGAAACCTCAATGGAGGTCAATCGCCAACTGATGGAGGTCAACTTTTTTGGCAACATCGCCTTAGCAAAAGCTGTGTTACCTATTTTCAGGGCCCAACAAAGCGGGCAGTATTTGGTGGTGAGTAGCATAGCGGGCAAATTTGGCTTTCACCTGCGCTCCATTTACAGCGCATCAAAAGCGGCGTTGGTGGGTTACTATGAAAGTTTGGCTATGGAAGAAGCGCCAAACGGCATCAAAGTCACGCTCGCTTATCCCGGCAAAATCAATACCCCGATCTCTAAAAGTGCACTCACCGCAAGTGGCCAAGCCCACGGCGCCATGGATCGCAACCAAGCAAGTGGCATGCCTGTTGACATTTGTGTCGCGCAAATGCTTACGGCTTTGGCTCAAGAAAAGAGAGAGGTCTTGATTGGCGGTAAAGAATTGCTTGCCGTTTACATGAAGCGCTTCTTGCCGAATTTGTTTTGGAAAATCATCCCTAAGCAAAGCGCGACCTAAAATATTACCAAAGTATAGGGCATAAAAAAAGGGCTGTCTCACCGAGACAGCCCTTTTTTATTTCAGAAATTCTGAATTAGTTTACGTTTTTAGAAAGGTCTGCACCTGCCTTGAAACGAACTGTGTTTTTAGCAGCAATTTGGATCACATCACCAGTTTTTGGGTTGCGACCATTGCGAGCGTTTCTTTTAGAAATACCAAAAGAACCAAAACCTACCAATGAGATAGTTTCTCCTTTAGATAATGCGCCAGTTGTTGCGCTTACGAAACCATCTAGTGCACGTTTTGCATCAGCCTTAGATAATCCTGCAGACGCTGCCATTGCGTCGATCAATTCTGCTTTGTTCATAATAAATTAGTTTTAATCAGTTAGTAATTAATTATCGAAACAAATATATCGGAATATCAATGCCAACAAAGGATTCAGGTCAAAAAAAGTGCAAAAATGTTGAAAAAATGGCTATTTTGTTGATAAAGCAGGCTAAAATGCCCGTCAGCATTAGGTTTTGAGAACTTTTTTGGCGGAATTTTGTACTATGCAAATGAAAGTAGGAATCATCGGTTCAGGTATAGGTGCATTGGCGAGCGCCATTGAGCTCAAAAAATTAGGCCTTGACGTCACTGTTTTTGAAGCCAATGCCGTCATAGGCGGAAAAATTGTCGAGCAAAACATTGAAGGCTTCCGTTTTGACATGGGCCCGTCGGTATTTACAGAACCCCATTTGCTCGAAGAACTGCTCCAGTCCTTAGATCCGCAGCAAAACTTCCCGTATCGCACATTAGAGGAGTCTTGTCGTTACTTTTTCAACGATGGCCAGCAGCTTGTTGTTCCGGTACAAAAAGAAAAGGTGGCGCAAACCCTTCAAACCGAATTAGGAGAAGATCCAGTTATTTCTTTGCGCTTCCTCTCCAACATGGAGGCCAACTACAAGGCGATTTATCCGGTATTCATTCAAATTTCCTTACATAGATGGCGTCACCTCATTGGCTTTCCTTTGATCAAAGCACTCAGCCGCTTGTTTAAATATGGCTTGCATTTATCCATGAACCAACAAAACCGCCAGTACTTTAAAAACCCAAAAACCGTCCAAATCTTCGACCGCTTGGCCACCTACAACGGTAGCTCACCTTATTTGGCGCCAGCGATGCTCAATATCATCTCACAGCTGGAGTTCAATGAAGGTCCGGCATTGCCAGTGGGCGGCATGGTGCAAATTACGCGCAGGGCCCATGACTTAGCGCGCCAACACGGCGTCAAGTTCCACACCAATGAACGCGTGCTCGAGATTTTGCATCAAAACAGCACCATTCAAGGCCTGAAAACCACAAATGGCTCTTACGATTTTGACATCGTGGTCTCCAACATGGACATCCATTATACCTATGAGCGTTTATTGCCCGGCGTTAAGTCTCCGCGATTTTTACTCAAACAAGAAAAATCGAGCTCAGCAGTCGTCTTTTATTGGGGAATCAGCCGCACCTTCCCAGCGCTCGGTGTCCACAATATTTTCTTTGCCGAAGATTATCAAGCGGAGTTCAAGGCTATTTTTGAAACCAAAACGCTGCATCCAGACCCCACAGTCTATGTGCACATTTCTTCTAAGGTAGAAACTGCAGACGCGCCAGTGGGCAAAGAAAATTGGTTTGTAATGGTCAATGCGCCCATCCATGTTGGCCAAGATTGGGACAGCGAAATCCAATTATTGCGCCAGCGCATCTTAGTCAAACTCTCAAAAGCTCTAGCGCTCGACATCGAACCTTTGATTGAAGCAGAGCAAATCAATGAGCCACGCTTGATCGATGCGCGCTACAGCGGCAAGCAAGGCTCCATCTATGGCAACGCATCCAACAACGCATTTGCTGCCTTTCTCAGGCATCCAAATTTCTCCAAAAAACTCAAGGGCTTGTATTTTGCCGGTGTAACCGTGCATCCAGGCGGCGGTATTCCTTTAGCCATCAATAGCGCCAAGATTGTAGCGCGTTGCGTGCAAGAAGATTATCCTAGTCTTCGAAAATGAGCTGATACGTTTGAACTTGGTTCAAGACAGCATTCTCCTTGTTAAACGACCCGTTGATCGAAAAAAACGTCAAGTATAGTTTTTTTGGAACTTCCAACAGGCTTAAATTCTTTCCTTGTTCAAGGTTATAAAATTGGCGAACGGTTTTTGTCCCGATAATGGTGCTTCCCTTTCTTACAATCACCGAATCAAAGCGATGCCAGTCATATTCCTTTGGGTCATAAAACCAATAACAATAGCTTTCTTGATCCTGAATCAATAATTCCTGGTCCTTATTGAACTCAGTTTCCACACTCACTTTCCAACCTATGGTTTGAAAATCTGGTAAGTTTCTCTGCAAAGCACCCTGATAAACGATAGAATCATAAGAACTATTCACAAATACGCCGTCGAGCTTGTTAAGGGTGGT
>JBFYPV010000087.1:0-14199 GCA_041303085.1 Crocinitomicaceae bacterium | reverse complement strand
AGGGGCAAGTTGCCACCTTCGTAGTCCCAGTTGGTTGCTTGTCCTTCCTTGAGCTGGCAAAAGTGGAGCATTTGCGTGCGCAGGCAGTTGCCTTGGTTGAGCAACCACGGATGGCGTTGCTGAATGTTTTCAAAGGTGATCTGCTCGTTGGGTTCTTCGGGGCAATAAACTTGTATTTCCTCTAAAAAGAGTGGAATGCTCCGGAGTCGGGCATCGTGGTGCGGGCCTGCAATAATGGCTAAATCGAGTTCTTTTCTTTCTAAAGCTTCTAGTGCTGAGGTGGTTTTGAGTTCGCGGATTTTCAGTTTGATATTGCCAAAATCTGCTATCCAGGTACTGAATAGGTCGGGCAGCATGTAGGCGGCTATGGTCGGGATGATGCCAATCCTGACCTCTTCCTTGACCTGTCCTTTGAGTTGTTCAGAAAGCAGCTTGATTTGATCTGTTTCGGCGAGAATTTCTCTGAGAATTGGAATGAGTCTTTCTCCGGAAGGCGTGAGTTGCAGCGGATTGCTGTCTCTGTCAAAAATGGCATAGCCCAAGGTTTCTTCTGCCTTTTTGATTTGCATCGAAAGGGTGGGTTGGGTTACAAAACAGCGCTCGCTGGCTCTTTGAAAAAGGAGTTCTTCGCTGAGCACTACAATGTAGTTCATTTGTTGTATCGAAATCATATAGAAAGAATCTATGCAAATATAAAATAAATTGAAATAAATTATAACTCATCTCCAACCAAAGCGCTGTATCTTTGTTCCACAATTTAGTAATCCTTAAAAACAAAAATATGTCAACTCTAGTTGGAAAAAAATTCCCAGACATTACCGTAAAGGCCATCGACGAAATGGGCGATGCTTTTCAATTGAACGTATTGAAACAAGCCGTAGACAACAACAAAAAAGTGGTCTTGTTTTGGTACCCGAAAGATTTTACTTTCGTTTGCCCAACCGAAATTCACGCTTTTCAAGAGGCAGCTGCCGAATTTGAAAAACGCAATACCATCGTGATTGGCGCTTCTTGCGACACCGCTGAAGTACACTTTGCATGGTTGAGCACCGCTAAAGACAACGGTGGTATCGAAGGCGTTCGTTTTCCTTTGATCGCTGATTCTACGCGTTTATTGGCTCAAGAATTAGGTATCCTAGACTACGACATGTTCGACGAAGACAACATGGCCGGAGACAACGTACCTTACCGCGCTACTTATTTACTCGACGAAACCGGAATGGTTTTTCATGAGTCTGTGAATCACTTCCCTGTAGGACGCAATGTAAACGAATACATCCGTTTGATCGATGCATTTGCACACGTTCAAAAACACGGCGAAGTTTGCCCTGCTAACTGGGAAGAAGGAAAAGATGCCATGAACGCAACGCGCAATGGTGTAGCAGATTACCTCAGCAAACACTAAGCAAGATGTTCAACGACCTCACTTCCGATACCCTAGACCAAGTCCTTGCTACCAATGCCAAGGTAATGGTTCAGTACGGCGCAGGCTGGTGTGGCAATTGCAAAATTACCAAACCAAAGTTCAAGCGCTTAGCCGAGACGCATCCCGATATCGCATTTGTATACGTAGATGCAGAACACTACCCGAACGCGCGTCAGTTTGCAAATGTGAGTAACTTACCCACTTTTGCTTCTTTCGAAGGCGGCAAATTAGTGTCGGAGGCACAAGGAAATAAAATAGAAACCATTCAAGAAGTTCTCGATGCGCTTACCAGTCATTAAACACCTCGTAGAGTTCATCGAACAAAACGACGAAGACTACATCAACGAAACCATGGAAACACTCGAAAACCTGATCGAGGCTCCCGGAATCAAAGACGAAGAACTCGATGTCATCGGCGAATTGCTTTCTAATTTCTCTGGTGCACTAGAGGTCCATAAAGAAATCCAAAATGGAGTGCCCAAGCGCGAGGCCTTAAATGGCTTCATGAAACGGGTCACCGGATCGATTAACTAACTTAAAACCACCTTCGGGTGGTTTTTTTATGCCTATCTTTGTGGCATGTCAGATTTACTGAATAAACTAGAAGCCATTCATTTTCGCTTCATTGAAGTCGGCAAAATGATCACAGACCCCGATATCATCTCGGACATGAGTCGGTACGTCAAACTCAACAAAGAATACCGCGACCTCGAGGTGCTAGATGAAGCCTACCTGCGCTTCAAGCTCTTGCTCAGCAATCTCCATAGTGCCAAGGCTTTGCTCGAAGAAGAGCAAGACCCAGAAATGCGCGAGATGGCCAAAGCCGAAATCGATGAGCTCGAGCAAGCGCGTCCGCTTTTAGAGGAAGAAGTCAAATTATTGCTCATCCCTAAAGACCCCGAAGACGACAAAAACGCGATCATCGAATTGCGTGCAGGTACGGGCGGAGACGAAGCTTGTATTTTTGTCGAAGACATCTACCGCATGTACACCATGTATTTTAAAGCCATGGGCTGGACTGTAGACGTACTCAACTCTTCTGAAGGATCGGTCAAAGGCTACAAAGAAATATCCATGGAGATTACCGGTACAGGTATTTATGGCTCCTTGAAATTTGAGTCTGGAGTACACCGCGTTCAGCGCGTACCGGAGACAGAATCTCAGGGGCGTGTGCATACATCTGCTATTACCGTTGCTGTCTTGCCAGAAGCAGAAGAAGTTGATTTTGAACTCGACATGAACGACGTCAGAAAAGACACCTTCCGCGCATCAGGTGCAGGAGGGCAGCACATCAACAAAACGGAGTCTGCTATCCGCCTTACGCACCTTCCTTCAGGTTTGGTAGTGGAGTGTCAAGATGGTCGCTCACAACATAAAAACTTAGAAAAAGCCATTTCTGTCTTGCGTTCGCGCTTGTATCAACAAGAACTCGATCGCATTCACAACGAGCGCGCGGCCCAAAGAAAAACACTTGTATCTACCGGAGACCGCTCCGCAAAAATTCGCACCTATAATTATCCGCAGGGCCGCATCACCGACCACCGCATCAACAAAACCATGTACAACCTCAGCGCGTTCATGAATGGCGATGTCCAAGAAATGCTAGACGCCCTCAAAATGGCCGAAAACGCCGAGAAATTAAAAGGAGAAACCGCATGACCAAAGCAGCACTCATCGAGCAAATCAAGCTTAAAGAAAGTTTTTTATGTGTTGGGCTCGATCCAGATCTGGCCAAAATACCACCTCATTTGCTGCAAACTGCAGA
Source organism: Crocinitomicaceae bacterium (assembly GCA_041303085.1). GTDB lineage: Bacteria > Bacteroidota > Bacteroidia > Flavobacteriales_D > Crocinitomicaceae > UBA952. The sequence continues at coordinate 11,008 of JBFYPV010000087.1, read as the reverse complement.
CCCGCTTTTTGAATTTTGCAAAGCCATAATAGACGCCACGCATCCGTATGCTGTTGCATTTAAGCCCAATACGGCATTTTTTGAGTGTCATGGCGCTGCAGGTTGGGAGGCACTCCGCAAAACGATGGCTTACATTCCCAAAGAATGTTTGGTCATTGCAGATGCCAAGCGCGGCGATATCGGCAACACTTCCTCTTATTATGCCCAAACATTTTTTGAACACATGCAAGCAGACGCACTGACGGTGGCGCCTTACATGGGTTCTGATTCCGTCTTGCCTTTCTTGCAATTCGAAAACAAATGGGTCATTTTACTGGCACTTACCTCCAATGAAGGTGCCAAGGATTTCCAATTGATGGAATTGAACGGTAAAGCGCTTTTTGAGACTGTTTTGGAAAAATCTGCGCAATGGGGCACACCAGAAAACATGATGTATGTGGTGGGTGCCACCCGAGCTGAAGATATCGCTAGAGTGCGTGCTTTGGCACCAGACTACTTCTTTTTAGTGCCAGGTGTTGGCGCACAGGGTGGTGATTTAGATACGGTAGTGAAGTACGGTGCGAATGCGCAGTGTGGGCTGCTCGTGAACTCATCACGTGCCATTATTTATGCCAGTAAGGGCGAAGATTTTGCAGTTGCTGCAAAAGAAGAAGCGCTGAAAATGCAAGCTCAAATGGCTATGCACGTTCAGCGCTTCGAATGGTAATGGAGGCTTAGCGCGTGGCTAAATCTGCGTTTTGTGTCGTTTGTTCAAGACTTCCGTAAGCATCGCAGCCTGCTTTGCGACCTGCGCCACAAGAAGCTAATACAAGTAGTGTAGCGAATGCTGCGAGGATAAATGTAGATTTTGTTTTCATGGTGTGTTTGTTTTGTTGTTGTTGCTGCGTTTAACGGCGTTTGTAGTACAAAGTTACAATTTTTGAAAAATTAGCGCGTTAATTCTTTAATCTTAAAGGATGCAAGTTGTTGTCAGGTTCATATTTTTGGTTGGTTGGGTGTGGCAAGTCAGTGCGCAGCAAGCTCAGTTTGCACTAGATCCGCGCCAACAGCCACTGCCTAAGGCACTTTCCATAGTGTCTATTGATACTTCTGCAAAATACAATCTCGTCAATTGGCAAAAACAAATCAATAATTGGCAGGCACAAGCGCTCGAGGCCGGCTATTTTCTTTTTGGCTTGAAACCCTCCCAACAAACCGATTCCGTAGCCTATTTTCAAATCAATCCCGGGCCTTTTTTTAACGGCATTGCTTTGCAGACCCAAGACAATACTTCAGGTGAGTTTGAATGGGTCGAAGCAAAAGAATTGCAGCAAATGGTTCAGGATTCCTTGAACCTGCTGCTCAATAACGGCTATCCTTTTGGTCAAGTGCACTTGCATTTTAGCTCGGGCCCACAGCCCTCGCTCGTTTTGCAAACCATCAAAGGGCCAGAGGTGCGTTGGGGGCAGGTTCAAGTGAAACCCGAGGGCATCATCCAAGAAAAGGTACTTTCAAACCTGCTTCAAATCCAACCGGGCGACCTTTTTAGCGAAGCACAACTTTTACAGGCCCAAACCCAATTGGCAGGGCAGCTGCCCTTTAAAATGCTGCGCGCACCCGAGTGGGCTTATACAGCAGAGCGCGCCGAGCTCTATTTTTTTCTCGAAAGGATCAAAATGTCTTCGGCAACGGGCATCATCGGCTTGCAGCCAAATCCGGTAAACCAAAAGACTGCGCTGGTGGGTGAGTTCAACCTCCAACTTCAGAATACATTTCAAAAGAATGAAAAATTCTTACTGCATTGGCGCAGTATAGCCCCGCAAACTCAAATGCTCAAGAGTTCACTTACTTGGCCTTACATTGGCGGATCGCCCTATGGTTTGAGTTCTGGATTCACGCTCTACCGTAGAGATACGTCTTTTCTAGAAGTAAAGGGGAATTTAGGCCTGACCTATTTATTTTCGGGTAATTGGCAAGTGCTGGCGCAACTGGATTACTGGCGTTCCAATACTTTGCTGAGCGCCGCTTCTTCGACAAATTTACGCTCTTTCAGCACCCTAGCATATGGGATTGGCTTGCAGAGGCAGCAGCTCGATTTTTTGCCCAATCCGAGAAAAGGCATGCAGCTCAAAGCCTTGTATTTGGTTGGAAACAAAAAAGCCGAAGCGGAGCAACTTACTTGGCGCATAGAACTTACACAGCGCTATTTTGTACCGCTTTCCAAGCGTCAGGTCTTGTGCTTCAGCCAGGAATTTGATCACATCCAGGCGTCAAGCTTATATGCCAATGAGCTTTACCGTTTTGGTGGCTTGGAACGCATGCGCGGTTTTGACGAAGAGGCATTTTTTGCGTCTACCGTTGTTTTTGCAGGTTTGGAGTATCGTTTTTTACTCGATGAATATGCATATGTGTTAGTCTTTTCTGATTGGTCTTGGTTTGAAAACAAAGTGCTCAACAGCGCGCAAACGACCGTGTATGCCGTCGGTTTGGGCTTGGTGCTGGGCTCAGACAACGGCCAGTTCAAGTTGAGCTATGGCTTAGGAGCCGAGTTAGGAAAGGGCCTGCAATTGAACGCAGGTAAACTGCACTTGGGCTATATTTCCTATTTTTAGCCCATGAAAATCGTATTTGCAAGCCATAATCAGAAAAAAGCAGCAGAAATCAGGTCTGTTTTACCCACAGGCATGACCCTGCTCACGCTACACGACCTCGAGCTCCACGAAGAAATACCCGAAGATGAGCCCACAATTGAGGGAAATTCTGCTTTCAAGGCCAATTGGGTTTTGCAGCGTTTTGGTTTGCCTTGTTTTGCTGATGATACCGGCTTAGAAGTGAGTGCTTTGAACGGTGCCCCGGGTGTGCATTCTGCGCGTTTTGCGGGCCCAGAACGCAGCGACGACGCCAATATGGATAAACTTTTGCGCGCTTTGGCTAATGAGGCAGACAGAAGCGCTCAGTTCAAAACCGTAATGACCTATTGCGATGGAGCGATAGAACAGCAGTTTACAGGGATTGTAAAGGGTGTCATTGCAACGGAGAAATCAGGTACAGAAGGTTTTGGTTACGACCCGATATTTGTTCCGGAAGATCAACAGCTTACGTTTGCTCAGATGCCGCTTGCTCAGAAAAATGTATACAGCCACCGTGCCAGAGCAATGGCGCAGTTTTTAGCGTTTTTGGAAACGAAAGCGGTTTAGGCTTCTATTAAAATAGCCACCGACTGGACGTCGCCGTTAATTGGCGGACATATTTTGGTGATCTTGACTTGCAGCGCCAGAATACCGTTTAATTCACTTTTGACGCGATTGACAATGCGCTGACCAACGTGTTCGATGAGCTTGGATCGGATGGCCATTTCTTCGCTGACGATGCGGTTGACGTCAACGTAGTCTATGGTATCGGATAGCGTGTCTTGGGCAGCAGCTTTGCTGAAGTCGGTGTGGAGTTCGATATCCACGATGTAGTGCCCGCCAATGCGCCCTTCTTCAGGCAAACAGCCGTGATAAGCATAGCATTGGATGCCACTGACAAAAATTCTATGCTTCATGAAGGATTTTTGCTACTTCAGCTAGACCAAGATCAATGCGTGCCAGCACTTCTTCTTTGCCGAGGAATTCAGAAATTTCGAACATGCCAGGGCCTGCGCCAACACCGGTAAGCACCAAGCGATAAGGCAAGAGTACTGCACCGATACCGAGTTGTTTTTCAGTTAAGAAAGCTTTGAAAGAAACTTCGATGCTTTGCGCCGAAAATTCAGTGAGGCTGTTCACAATGCTTTTCCATTCTTGGATGTACCCAGCCGTTTCTGGTTTCCATTTTTTGCGAATGGTTTCGGCATCAAAAGCCGTAGGGCGTCCAAAAAGATAAGCGCCATCGGTAAGGATGTCTTGTGCAAAGGTGGCGCGTTCTTTCATGAGCGCGCAAATTTGCTGAAGATCGGCATCGGATTGCTCAATGGTCTGAAGCGCACGCAATTGTTCGGCAAGTGTTGCGTCTGATTGTGCACGTAGGTATTGTTGTTGAAACCATTTGGTTTTCTCGGGGTCAAACTTTGCTCCGGCCTTGCTGACGCGCTCCAGTGAGAAGGCTTCAATAAGTTCTTCTAGGGTGAAGATTTCTTGGGTAGTGCCGGGGTTCCAGCCAAGTAGCGCAAGCATATTGATGAAAGCACCTGGTAAGTAGCCTTTTTCGCGGTAGCCAGAGTAGAGTTCGCCTTCAGCGGTGTGCCAATTGGTCGGGAAAACAGGGAAACCGAGGCGGTCGCCATCTCGTTTGGAAAGTTTGCCATTGCCGTCAGGGCGCAGCAATAGTGGCAGGTGTGCAAACTCGGGGCAATCCCAGCCAAATGCTTCATAAAGCATCACGTGCAAAGGTGCAGAAGGCAACCATTCTTCGCCGCGGATCACGTGGCTAATGGCCATGGTGTGGTCATCGACGATATTGGCCAAGTGATAAGTTGGCATGCCGTCACTTTTAAAGAGTACTTTGTCGTCGAGGTTGTTGGTATTGACCACCACCCAGCCGCGGATGAGGTCGTGGAAGCGGATGTCGCGGTTGCGCGGCATTTTCATGCGGATGACATAAGGTTCGCCAGCAGCTAAAAGTTGCTCCACCTCAGATTGGGGTAGTGTGAGTGAATTGCGCATGCCGCTGCGCGTAACGCTGTTGTATTGCCAATTGGGCATGCCCATTGTTTTGGCTTGGTCGCGCATGCGGTCGAGGTCTTCGGCGCTGTCAAATGCGTAATAGGCTTTTTCTTCGGCGATGAGTTGTTCGGCGTAGGGCTTGTACATTTCTTTGCGCTCAGATTGCACATAGGGGCCGTAGTTGCCACCTAAACCCGGACCTTCTGTTGGCATGATACCACACCAAGCGAGTGCGTCCATGATGTAGTCTTGCGCGCCAGGCACAAAGCGGGTTTGATCGGTATCTTCGATGCGGATCAGAAAGGTGCCGTTGTGCTTGAGTGCAAAAAGGTAGTTATAAAGTGCAGTGCGCACTCCTCCCATATGGAGCGGGCCAGTAGGTGAGGGGGCAAAGCGAACGCGAACAGGTACTGAAGACATATAAATGATATAGGATGCAAAGATAGTAATTTGAAAAAGAATCAAGTCAGGAATTGACTTCTATCATGTTTAGCGCAGCGAAATAGCCGGAACTTTGTTGAAAATCAAACATCATGACAACAAAAACTTTCATTTACGACCAACATCAAGAAAATCAAGATTGGCTCAAACGCCTGGACTTCTACAAAGAAGAAATTGCCATCTTAAGAGAAAGACTCGAAGAGGTGACCGCTAAGAACAATGCGCCTGATTTTTTAAAACAAGTGGAGCATTTTCAGAATCAATTCATCATCCAGCGCAATCATATCGATGAACTTGCGCATCAAATTAAGGCCGATGAAAATCACTTGATTTCAGAAATCAAACAGAATCCGGTTGCTGTGGATCACCGCAAATTAGAAAACCATGACGACGAGGCAAATGACATAGGCTATTTTGAAAAGAATTTTGCGACCCTCAGGGCGGAGTTCAATCAATTTTTAGCCAAATGGATGTAGCTTGTTTACAGGATAACTTTCTGGGTGTGTCCAAATTCATTTTTTAGAAAATAGAGGCCACTTGGAAGGTTATTTGTTGAGATTTTATTTTCTCCTTTTTGGAGCGTTATTTCTTTTTGAACTTGCCCGATAGAATTAAGGAATTCGATGCGCAGCACTTGTGAACTCTCAATATAAAGTGTGCTGGCATCTTGGCCTTTCAAGCGCCATGCGTTGGGCTGAAGTGTCGCCATTCCGGCACCTCCATCAAGGTTGATTTTGACTACATAATCGAGTACATTGGCACAAGAGTCATCATAAATAGCATAATTGACCAAACCTCTCGTGATGTCGTCATAACCATCTAGGATGAGGTTTTCAATATACGTTGAGTCTTGTGAGCAAAAGCAATTGGCATTGACCTGAAAGTTTTTGTCGGTAAGGTTCTGTAGGTTGTAGCTTGTATTGTAACAAATGGTATTGTTTTCAATGAGCGTCGAATTGGGGCTGTAAGCCAAAACAGCCACACCTACGCTATTGTTGGTAATGATGTTGTTGGTGAGGGTGCTGTTGTCTCCTAAACGCACTGCTAAATCGTTGCTGTCAAAAGTGCAATTACTGATGTTTGCACCACCAGAGTTATCTATCGCTACGCCATTGCCCTCAAAATAACAGTTCTGAATAGTGTGGCCGTAAGCCTCCGCAAAACCGAAATCGTTGTCGATGAATTGGCAATTGCTCACCGTTCCTGGCGATCCAACAATATTATTGCCGTTGCCTTCGAATAAACAATTATTCACACTGATGTTATTTGACCATGTAAATGAGCAAAAGTTATTGATGAACTGACAATTCTCAGCAGTGAGGGAACCATACAATATTTGTGCGGCTTGCCCAACGCCGTTGTTTTCAAATAAACAACCAGTGTATGACATATCGGCATTGAGTTGTATGCTATAGTTGTTATTCTTGAACTGACAGTTCGTCCAGTTGTAAGCGACACCTGGTTGTGAAATATCATTGGCTATCCCATAAAAGCTGTCGTGTAAGCGAAAGCGGTCCATTTGCACGTTGCCACCCTGAGAACCTTTGATATTGATGCCATACCAAGTTTGCTGACCCAAAATACTCGCATCGGTTGTTTTGAAGGTAATCGGAGCCGCATCTGTACCCACCGCTACAAGTGTTCCTCTTACTTCTAAGTAGCGCAAGTTGCCCGTATTAAAAGAGTAGTCAGGTGTGACGCGCACTTCTACGCCAGGTTCAATAGTGAGCGTAACCCCCGGAAAAACAACCATAGAACCGGTCATGAGATAAGGGCTACCTGCGGCTGACCATGTAGTATTTTGGTAAATACCTCCAGACACAGTAGTTTGCGCAAAGAATGAGCCGCTAAAGGCTAGAATGAGAATAGATACAAAGATGCGATACATGTTAGAACGTTTAGACCATGTGAACACCTAAATGGTGTTTTTGTTTAACAAAGTGCTTGAATTTTGCATGAAGATATCTTATGTACATCATGCATGCTTTTTAAGCAATCAACTTCGTTCAATCCAAACAAATCAAGGTGTCATACCATGGCGTAAAGCCGGCCCAAATGCCCAAGCAGCCTTTCATATTAGAAGGGATATTGATGGGCGTGGCGTAGGGATTTGCATTTGCGTCTAGCTGGGCGTCCATGCGGTCGTAATAGAGATACACAGCAGGATCCATTTTGGAGAGCTTGACAACCACGCTGTCGCCGTAGCGAAAATAGCGGCGGTAGGTTTTCAGGTGGGTGCTGTCTTTTCTTTTCAACGGGTTTTGAAAATAGAATTCTATCGTTTGGCCATTGAAGAATTCGTCGGAGAAAATACCGCCTCGTGCCCGTCTGAAGATAGGGTCTAGGTCTTGCCCTTGTTCGTTGCGATCAATTCTTCGGACTTCCCAGCGATAGGCATCTGCGCTGCCAAATGAATCTGTCATACGGGCCCAACTGTAGCCGTATTCGATTGTGGCGGGTTCTCGTTTCCAATACAAACTGTCGAGGCTGGAGGGATTTGGTAGGTAGGTGCTTCCTTTGAACGTTTTTCCTTGATGGGCAATACAGAGCTCGTAAGTTTGATTCGCGGCGCCGTAAAGAACGGCTGAGTAATAGACTTGAATGGGCAAAAGGAGTACTTCTTCTAACTCAACTCGGAGCATTTCTGCCACTCTTTTCTGGCTTTCTAACGGCAGTTGCTGGATATAAGTAGGCGCGAGCGCAAAGGTGTCTGTTCCATTGACTACAGTTACTTGTGCGTCGCTCACCACACTAGTCAAGTACGTGAGTAAGCTCACGGTGTCTGCTGCGGGTTGTGACATGCTGAGCAAGACAAGCGGATGCGCGCCGGCTTCTATGTTGCCATCTACCACTAACTGCGGGGGCAATTGAGGCAGGTCTATTTGTACATCTTTGGTGCAAGATAAAACACCGAGGAGTACTAAAATGGCGCTTAGATACTTAGTCAATGGATGATTTTTTGAAGAAAGTTCATCTTATGTTCAGAAACCTCTATGGCACCGAGTCTGACGCCGGCCCAACCAACCTGATGGATCCAGACGGTGTGTCCGTCGGGTTGCGTGACCTTCGTTGGCGCCTGCATAAACGTATGGGTGTGTCCGCCAAGGATGAGGTCTATGCCCGAAACTTGCTCTGCGAGCAACACATCGCTGGGCTTTGATTTATCTTCGTATTGATAGCCTAAATGCGACAAACAAATGATTAAATTACATTTGGAATCCTTCAATTCTTTGATCACAGCGGCGGCGCTTTCAAAGGGGTCTTTCATGGCAATACCTTCAAAATTACTTTGCGGAACAAGGCCATTTAAATCAATGCCAAGTCCGAAAACACCAATCTTGTACTTGCCTTTTTTAATCAGCTGATATGGTTGAACAACTGAAGCCATTGGGGTTTGGCCAAAATCATAATTGGCGTTGACAAACTTGAATTTGGCATGTTGTTGTGCATTCATGAAGCCTTCTACCCCGATGTCAAAATCGTGGTTGCCTAAAGTAGCGACATCATAGCCAAGCTCGCTCATGAGTTTCATCTCTAACACGCCGTGAAAGCGATTGAAATAAGGGGTGCCTTGAAAGAAGTCGCCGGCATCTAGCAGCAATACATGTGGGTGTTGCTCGCGGTATTGCGCAATCATTGCTGCGCGCGCCAGGATGCCCCCTTGATTTGGATATTTGCTGTGGTTAGCTGGCAGCGGATCAATTTGAGAATGCGTGTCGTTTGTATGCAAAATAACCAGTTCAGGGTGCTGTTTTCGGTTCGTTTGCGCACCTAACCACTTTGGAAGCAGCAAACCAAAGGAGAGCAGCCCAAATTTTTGAAAGAGTTTTCTGCGCGTGAGTTTCATTTGCTGTATCTGGGTTGAGCATCTAAGACCAAAACGCCTTGATTTTTTGCCGTTTCAATAAAAATATCGCGCAACAAAATATTGGTTTCTTGTTTTTCTAGTCCTAGAAAAAAGTTCATTTGATCGCCTCCATTTGCCAAGAAGTCGGAGGTTAGTACCCATATGTATTCATGACTCGATAACAAACTCGGTATCTGTAACCTTCCATTTTCAAAGATGCAATTGGCAATAGGTTCACCGCCACTTTTTAAAAGATACTTTTCAATTTCTGAAATTTTAGAAACCGGTAGATGAATCCATACCAAACGGTTGTCGAAGGGCATTAATTTGTAAAAATCGGCTAGTGTAAGCTTGCCAGCTCCAAAACTACTGCGCAAACCACCTGTGTTCAAGAGGCAGATAGCTGGTTCGCTTAAGCGTTTATTGGCCGTTTGAGAACTCAGCACGGCATCGGCGCACCAATTCATGAGATTGGATGAAGGTCTGCTGAGTACAAGCGCCTCAGGAGTAGCTGCAATGAAGGCATCAAATTCTGTATGAAGCGTATCTTGATAAGGCTGAAGTATTTCTACCAACTCAGGGTCTGCGTTTTGCACGCTAGCAACGGTATGTGCTTCAATCTGATAAGTCGGGGTAAAACAAGCAGAGCAAGCCATTAGGCTTGCTCCGACAATGCTATACAAAAAATATTTTGTCATTATTCGATCACAAACTCGCGTTTGACCTGACCGTGTTTGGTTTCAACAGTAATGAAATACACGCCTGATTTGAAATCGTTAATCGGCAAAGCCAATACAGGAAGTTGTAGGTTTTGGTTGCGGCTCACCTGACGTCCCTGGATGTCGTGGATTTCATAGCCAATGATATCAAGGCCATTGACCTGTGCATAAAGTGTTTGCGACGCTGGAACCGGGAATACAGAGAAATTTTGATCGAGTTTCTCGGAAAGACCCATATCGCATACCAAGTAACTCATGTTAGAGAAATTGATATGGCAAGCAAAATATGCTGAATCGATAAACGGATTGCGGTTTCCTTGGAGCACCGCTACATATTCGTGACGTGCAATTTCGTAGTTGTCTGGGGCATCGGCAAAGTGCCAAGTTTTGAGTGATTCTTGGCTTTGGTTTGCCGGAAGCTCCCAAGTATTGCCTGACTGACCGTTGTAGCAAGTAGCCATATAGAAAATCGAACGTGCAGCATTTCCTTTTTGCTCGGCACGCGGCTCGTAAACCAATTGGTTGCCACTGTAACCCACACGACCTTCTAAGTAGGTAAATACCACGTTGCCGTCGATGTCCATCAAAGGAAGGTTACTGCGCGGCGTGTTGGCTTGTTGCAAGTTGGTTGGCCATAGGTTGTGTTGGTCGTTGTATTCTTTTTGCTCAGGGTTGTCACAAGGGAAAGTTGGCATCCAAGAGTGGGAGAAGGTGTGCTCGCGAGAGTAACCAAGTGCTGTCCAGGTAAAAGGATCATTGAACACTTTGCGCTCACCTGAATACACACATTCTACATAAGACTGCCCGTTGGTGGTATCGCGCACCTCGTATTGGTTCATCATGGTGGTGAGGTAGTTGTAGTATGTGATTGATGTGTGCGGGTTGATGAGCGCACTCAAATCAGTTAAGAAAGAACTGGAGCCCGATTGAATGCCGTTATAGTAGTTGCCCACTTGGCTACCAAGCGTTTGCCAAGAAATGCTTGCTGGTATGGTTTGGTCATAGTTTTGGAAGCCATCTGGACCATTGAAGGCAAAAACAGAAAAAGTATAGCTCGTGTTGGCGAGTACGTGTCTTGGAGAGAAAGATGTGCCTGGGCCTACATAGGCCACTTTTGCATTGCCAATCACATCGCCTCTTTTGTAGGTTGTGCCGTCTAATGGGTAACCTTGAACAGGGGAAGCAGCACCACCTTCTTTCCAGAGTACTATGTACTTTTCTGCTCCTGACGGTGTAAATTCGCCAACCAATTTGTATGGTGTAGTTACACTGAAAAGCATGGAATTTGATTCTGGATTCACAGGTTCAGTTGCCAAGTTGTTGGTGCCGATACCATATAAGTTGATGATATAAGGGTTCTCATCGCTGTCGTCGTT
>JBFYPV010000086.1:0-12118 GCA_041303085.1 Crocinitomicaceae bacterium | reverse complement strand
GCAAAGCTCGTACAACCGGCGTTGTCTTTCACGACACACGTGTAGTTACCGGCAACTAAGCCCGTAAACAAACTTCCTGTCTGAAACGTAACGCCATTATTGATACTGTACTGAACCGCACCCGTACCGCCGGTAGAAGACAAACTAATCGAGCCATCATTGCCATTATTGCAACTCACGTGATTTACATTTGGTGCAGCCAAAATCGGTGCTGCGTTCGCATTGATCAAGACATTGGTTGTATTTGTACAAGCGTTTGCATCTTTTACCGTGAGGGCATACGCACCTGCGGCCAGCGCATTAAATGTACCCGAACTTTGATACGCACCTGCATTGATTTTATACTGTAGTGGTGCCATTCCACCCGTTGCGTTACATGTAAAGGCACCATTACTCATGCCACATGCACTATTTGTGACTAAAATAGGATTCAAAGCAATACCTAGCGGCTGCGTAATGGAAAAAGCAGTAGCATTCAAGCAACCTTTTTGGTCTTTGACATGGAGCGTGTAAGCACCCGGTGTCAGGTTCACAAAGGCCGAAGCCATTTGCCAAGGGCCATTGTTGAGGTTGAATTGATAAGGCGCTGTGCCGAATGCACCTACAGCAAGGACCGAACCGTTTGCCGCGCCATTGCAAGTTACGTTGGTGATGGCAGTAGCTGTTGCCGTTAGGCCGACAGAAACTTGTTTGGTATAGGTTTGCGTACAGAGGTTGTTCCAGCCATCAATTTTTGTGGTGAGGCTAATGGTATACGCTCCACCTGTTGCATACGTATGGCTAGGATTGGCCACGTGAGAAAGCGCAGTGCCATCGCCGAAGTCCCATGTATACAAGAAATGTGGCCCGGCGTAGTTGCTCGCTCCAATTTTATTGAACATGCTATCGGTGGTGAGTTCTGACGTATTGCTCAGCAGTACATTTGCATTGACTGTCAGGCATTCGCTGGCCAATTCAAAACTAGGCGCGTTGTTGTTAGCCATCGTAGGGATAATGTAAAAATCACCATTACTGCCAAAACTACTCATGGCGCTCGTCCAGTTGTTACCGGTTGAGGTGCCAGAAAGCGAAGCCAAATCTTGGTTCAAGCCTTCGCCATTGCCTGTATATTTCAGGTTGAAGGTGGTGCCAAAAGGCGGCGCATTGAGCAACTCAACGGTGAGTGCAAAATCATTGCTGACACTGACACCACCCGGGAAGTTAACCTGAATGTAGCCGTTGCCGTTGTCTGGGTAAGACCACCAAACGTGTTGGGTACTTGCAATGTTGGTCGTCGGCTTACCACTAGCATCCACGTTGGTTACGCTCACCTTGAGCGGCACGCCCGAGAAGTATGGTGCTTGATGGTTTCCATAAACCCTGACGCTTTGCACTTTTCCTGCGCCATTATATTTGTAGGTCTGGGCAGCGCGTTCCTCAAAACCACTTTTGAGCTGATAACTACTGGTTGAGCCAACATTTTTACTGGCCACAAACCCATTGGGGTCGCTGGGGCAGGAATACTGCGCCTGGGCTGAACCGCACCACAATAGCAGTCCGGTGGTGAGCATTGTAATTTTTCTTTTCATGTTTGAATTTTAAATGAATAAACAGCTACAAAATTGCCGCTCATTAGCCCCCTTTTCCTTACAAAAGAATCGGAAAGACTTACGAAATTCTTGTTGCTTTGCTTAACTTTATCCGGCTTCAAACTATTCCTAGGAGCAATTGTTATGTTTAAAAAATCATCATGTCATTGATCCGTATAGACCGTCCTGAAATCGAAAAAATGGGCCGCATCGAGCGCCTGAACCTCGTCAATAGCTGCACGGGTTATAAATCGGCGAACCTCATTGCCACCATCTCCAACGAAGGAAAAACGAATGTTGCTGTGTTTTCAAGCATCACGCACTTAGGCAGCGACCCAGCGCTTATCGGCTTTATTTTGCGGCCGACCACCGTGCCTCGCCACACCTACAAGAACATCAAGGAATACGGCTATTTCTCGGTCAATCATATCTCGGCCGACCAAATTGCAGACGCCCACCACACCTCGGCCAATTACCCAGAAGAAATCAGTGAATTCGACATGACCAACTTAGAACCGGTGTATCATGGCGGCTGCCCTGTTCCTTTTGTCAAGGGAAGCCCAGTCAAGTTGCTCTGCAAATATGTCAACGAATACCTCATCCAAGAAAACGGCTGCATCCATATCATTGCTTCTATTGAGGCCATTTTTTACGAAGAAGAACTCCTGAGCCCAGACAACTGGCTGCAACTAGACAAAGGCAAGGTCGTGGCTATCAACGGCCTAGATGGTTATGCGCAACCGCAACTTTTGGAACGGTTTTCTTATGCAAGAGCAAAGCAGAAAGTCAATTAATACTCGCTTAACATTGGGTGTCCAATTTTTAAAGATTGGATAACCTTCATTTAATCTTCTTAGGGAAAAGTTTGTGGAATTTTGTCTTAACAAATTTTAAAAACTAAAAAGATGAAAAAAACATTAACTATTGTTGCTGCGGTTTCTGCCTTGACACTCTCTTTTTCGAGTTGTCAAAAGAAAGGCTGTACTGACCCTACTGCCCTAAACTACAGTGAGTCTGCAAAAAAAGACGACGGATCTTGTGTATATGCTCCTTCAGAAAATGAAGTGGTCATTACCGAAAACATAACAGCTAACACAACTTGGACAAGTGATAAAATTTGGATTCTAGGATCACGAATTGCTGTCACTAACGGTGCTACCCTTACAATTGAACCAGGTACAATTGTTAAAGGTCAAGCAGGTACTGGCGCAAATGCAACATGTCTTGTTATTGCTAGAAATGCCAAAATCAATGCTGTAGGAACAGCTTCAGCTCCAATTATCTTTACTTCTATTGCTGACGAAATCCAACCAGGACAAATCGCTAGTCCTAACTTAGATCCGACATTAAGTGGTCTTTGGGGTGGTCTTCTTGTAATGGGTAATGCACCTATTTCTGCCGATGCATCATCTGTACAAATTGAAGGTATCCCGGCTTCTGATCCGAACGGTCTTTACGGAGGTTCTGACGCTGCTGACAACTCTGGTGTAATCAAATTTATTTCCATCCGTCACGGTGGAGCAAACATCGGTGAAGGTAACGAAATCAATGGTCTTACACTTGGTGGAGTTGGTAACGGAACTGTTATTGAAAATGTAGAAGTTGTTGCTAACCAAGACGACGGCATCGAATTTTTCGGTGGTTCTGTAAACGTAACGAACGCCTTAGTATGGAATGCTGGTGACGACTGTATCGATACAGACCAAGCTTGGTCAGGTACACTGAACAATTTTGTTATCGTTTGTGGTGGCCAAACTGACCACGCTTTGGAAATCGACGGACCAGAAGGTTCATTACTCGATGGCCATACCTTGACTAACGGTACCATCAAAGGTTCTTCTGTTGCTGAATTAGGTGACTTCCGCGATGCAGCACGTGGTGCATTTAACAACATCTATTTCTTTGGCTTCCCTGACCCAGCTACCGATGGTCGTGGTGACCTTTCTATATCTTCAGGTTCTGATGTAACTTTCGCTGCTGGTGAGCTCACTTTCAGCAACCTACAAACTACACTTCCTGCTGGTGTTGCTTTGACAGCAGTTTTCAAAGGTGGTACCGATGTACACGCAACTGACGTTGCAGCTGGTGCAAACACAGTTGGTGCAAACCTCAGTGCTTTCACAAGCTGGACATGGGCTGGTGTAAGTGGTAACCTTGCATTCTAATTCCAACGAATAACATTAAAAAAACCCGCAGTTTTCACTGCGGGTTTTCCTATTTAACAGCATTTAACAGCAATCATGAAATCAATTTTTCTCCTCTTACTTATTTCAATTAGTTCTTACACTATTGCTCAGACAGGTCTCATACGCGGGAGTATTTTTGACTTAAACAACTCCGAGTTCATACAAGGCGTCAAAGTTCAAGCAAAAGGAACCTCACTTCTTACCATAACAGATATAGAAGGAAAGTTCGAACTCAAATGTGAACCGGGAACCTACACCCTTCTATTTAAGATGGCCGCTTATCAAAACGATAGCATTACAGATGTAACCGTAAGCGCTGACCAAATCACTATTCTCGAAGCTTACGGCCTTAATTCAAAAGAGCAAACCACTAAAGATATTGTCCTCAAACGCGAGCAAAAGAAAAACACCGAAGGCGCCATGCTCAGCATGAAACTCAAATCACCGAACATGATCGATGGTATTTCTAGTGCGGCTTTTCGCAATACTGGCGACAACGATGCTGCTTCGGCCATGCGTCGCGTTACTGGTGTATCGGTAGCCGATGGTAAATACGTATTCATACGCGGTATTGGAGACCGCTACAACAAAACCGTTCTCAACGGAATGGACATCCCGGGTCTTGACCCAGACCGCAATACGTTACAAATGGATATCTTCCCTACAAACGTTATCGACAACCTCATCGTCAACAAAACATTTATTGCAGAATTACCAGCAGATTTTTCAGGTGGTATCATCGATATCGGCCTTAAGAGTTTTGCAGATAAAAAAGTAACAAGTGTATTTGTTTCTGGAGGATACAACCCTAATTTCCACTTTAACAAAGACTACCTAAACTATGCAGGAGGTAAATTAGACTTCTTAGGTTTTGACGACGGCACAAGAGAAATTCCTGCCATCAATAACATTCCATTGTTTGCGCAAGTTGTCGGCAATCCGAATTCAGAAAACGGTCAACGCTATCAAGATATCTTGCGTGCCTTTAATCCTAATATGGCCGCACTCAAACAAATGAGTCTTATGAATATGGGTCTAGGATTTACCCTAGCGAATCAACAGAAAAAAGAAAATTATACAATAGGATATCAATTTGCGTTCAACTACTCGAATAATACAGAGTATTACGATGATGTCACTTACGGTCGCTATGGGCTCAGCGGAGACAACACAGTCAACGAAATGGAAGAACGTGTTGTTCAAAACGGAAGCCTTGGCGTCAACAATGTGCTTGCTGCCGTTCTCGGAGGTATAGCTATAAAGGGAAAGTCCTATAAAATACAACTCAACGCCCTTCATTTACAAAATGGAGAATCAAGCGCAGGTATTTTCGACTACACTTCAAAAGACCAAGGTGCAGATTTTAATGCTTTTCAGCACAACCTTTCATACAGTCAAAAAGGGCTCACCAATATTCAGTTATCGGGCTTACACCGTTCAGAAAACGACAAATGGAAAATCGAATGGAAAATTTCACCAACACGTTCTAGTATAAACGATCCCGACAACCGAATTACCCGTTATGAATACCGTGGTAACGGTTATGCCATTTCGACTGAAACAGGATTCCCTGAGCGCATTTGGCGTGAACTCCAAGAAGATAACCTTTCTTCTAAAGTTGATTTCGAAAGAAAAATCAAATTCTTAGGTGAAGACGCTAAATGGAAATTTGGTGCTGCCAACACCTACAAAACCCGCGATTATGTTATCCGCAATTTCATGATCAATGTACGCGGTGACATTCCACTTACGGGCAACCCTGACGAACTCTTCACTGAAGAAAACCTCTGGCCTTACAATGGTGACGTCACAACAGGTGTCACCTATGAAGCACCGTTTATCCCGGTCAACCCTAACCAATTTTCTTCGAATATCACCAACACCGCCGGCTACACGGCTCTTGAATTCGAATTAACCAACCGCCTCAAATCAGTAATGGGCTTGCGTACTGAATACTACGTGCACCGCTACACCGGTCAAGATCAGCTTGGGCAAAACCAATTATTCAATAAAAAAGTATTGGAAAATTTTGGCTTTTTCCCTTCGGTAAATTTTGTCTACAGCCAAACTGATGAGCAGAATATTCGACTTTCATACAGCAAAACAATTGCACGTCCGTCGTTTAAAGAATTGTCATTTGCCGAAATTTTTGACCCACTTACTGGTCGAACCTTCATAGGTGGTCTATTTAAAGATTCGCTTTCCCCTACCCAAGTTTATTGGGATGGTAACCTCGTGAGTACTGATATTCACAATTTTGACTTACGCTATGAAATTATGCCGAAAAAAGGGAAGACTTTCTCGGTCTCTGGTTTCTACAAGAAGTTTATCAACCCCATCGAAATCATCCAGTATGCAGTTCAAGATGGATCCTTCCAACCGCGAAATGTGGGCAACGGACAAGTCATTGGTGGAGAGCTCGAGTACCGTTCTGACCTTAAATTTATTTCTGACAAACTCAAATCTTTTGATATCATTACGAACTTGACTATAGTAGATTCAAAAATTGAACTCAATACTATTGAGTACGAGAGTCGCATAGAAAATGCACGCGAAGGACAAGTAATTGACCGCTACCGCAAGATGGCTGGCCAAGCACCGTATGTAATCAACGCAGGTATGATATACAACCCTAAGAAGAAGGAAGGCCTACTAGACAACTTTGAAATGGCTGTATTCTACAACGTTCAAGGGCCAACGCTTTACTTTGTTGGTATTGTCGACAGACCAGATGTGTATACCGTTCCTTTCCATTCTTTAAACCTTAGCGTGAATAAGAAATTTGGAAAAGAGGAGCAATTCGACTGTAGTTTGCGCGTCAATAACCTACTCAACGATGCCACCGAACAAGTATACCGCTCTTTTGGTGCCGAGGACCAATTCTTTACACAAATTAAACCAGGAATTTTAACTTCATTGAAGTTGACTTGGAATTTATAAGTTTTCTGATTGCTGTTAATCAGGTGAGGGGGGCAACCCCCTCTTTTTTTGTCCATAATTTGGCATTAAATTTGTCTGGATATCTTAAAAATGATACATGTATAAATTTACGCTCATCGCTTTTCTAATACTGATAGCAACCAGTTGCGTTTCCGTGCAAGAAGTACCTAATGTTGTAGCGGTGACACAAAGCCACACGCGAATTGCAGTACTCCCTATTCAGGCTACCGTCGAGCGCAAAATCTGGATGTCACAAGAAAAATACCTCGAGCTCAACCGCCTCAAAAGCGAAGAAACCCAACAACGCGTTTACCGCTACCTCCAATTTTACAGCAGAAACGGCAGCTTGCATGCAGAAGTCATGAGCCCAGAAGAAGTCAATTCTATGCTGCACGGCGCCGGATACCCCAACACCAACCTCAACAATAACGCACTTTGTAGCTTGCTCCATGTAGACGCCATCATCTACGGGCAAATCCAAATTCTCGAACCCATCAGCGAAGCCGCCGCAATGGCCTTTTCATCGATGAGCAACAACAACACGACCATCATCACCAACATCGTAGAACTCGACCTCATGCTCTACGACGCCAATAGCGCCACGCAAATCTGGGATTCTGAACAAATCAACCGTGGTCAAATGGGTTCGATCAAAGAAAACATGCAAAAACAAGTCTGCAGAAGAGCAGTCCGCAACATGCCCTACAACCTCAAGAAAAACCGTTATAAAAAAGCGTATCGAGAAATGAATGGGTTTTAATTTTCATCGAAATATCGCTCAAAATAATGACCATCCAAAATCGGATAGTTCAATTTAGTTTTTCTTGAATTAAACTCAAACTCAAGTTCTACGCTAGGCTCATTGAGGCTTTTGGCAATATGCCACCTGAAAAAAGCAACGTATAATTCGATGAATTCACGGTAACCATGTCGGATATGACCGAAGGGGATTTCTGCCAACATTGTTTTTGCCTTGAGAAATTGCTGTTTTTGGAGACTGACCTTCACCTGATAAACTCGGTGAATTGCTACCTGAGAAAGATGGTACCAAAAACTAACCTTTGTGATTGCTGCTTTGTTATTCCACAACAACGCTTCATGGATTTCTGATCGAAATACCAAAGCTTGCACAGCAATTTCATATAATAATTCCGTTGCCTGATCTGGATGTGTATCCAATTGTTGCTGCATGGCGCGCTCCCCTTTTTTACGCGCTGCATTCGACTTTGCACCCAAGACCCGAAGGCCCAAGATGCGACCAAATAAGATAGGATGCAGTTTTGAGTTCAATTCTGGCAATGACTCGAACGCGCTGTCTTCAATCCTACCATTGTTGAGCGCTGTCTTCCAAACATGCAGGCATTTGACGAAATTTTGCGTTTCTAGATCTAAGCCTTCGAGTTGCTTTAAATAATTGATCCACTGTCCATATTTACCGTTAAGCTTGGCATAATCAACAAAGATTTTGAATACCACATCTCTGAAATTTGGCTCGTTAAGCAGGGCTAGCTCAAATTCCGTGTTGTTAAATACTCTAAAATGCAAACCAATCAATACACCAATTTGTGCGACTTCATCATATGGAAGTGCCTCAAATTGAAACATTGGTTCTCTAAAAATTAGCTGCAATGCGTGAAGGTCATGCCGGTTGATCAATTCCCTAATTACAATTGTAAAGGTTGCAGGGAATTGCTGTTGTTGCTTTTTTCTAAACCGAAGAAATTCAACAATCCTTTCGGGAGTAGCCTCAGACAATACCACATATAAATGTTCCCAACTTGGCCAATTATCTACTTCAGCAAATCTTTTATTGAAATCTTGAAAAGAAAGAAATCCAACATAGGCTGCAATTACATCTAGCGTACTTTCCCTTGGTTTTCGGTACGGAATAATAGAAAAAAGCCGGCGCAACGTATTGTACGAAATGACACGACCTGTTTTTCGATAGACCTCATCTACAAGTAACTCACAATCACCACGATTGACAATTTCACGACCAAATGTTTTTTCAACCTCAGCCTTTAATTCTGTTATCATTTATTAAATGTATCATTTGTGTACCAATTGAGTGGCCTATTTATGAGATATTCGAAGAAAAGATGCTCCTGTAACCAGATTTCTCTATTTATGTTTAAAACATCTAAGGAACTCAGCCCTATCGTTTTATTTATTTCTTTGATTATCCTATTCGCTGCAGTTCGGAAAAGTGAAATTGCTGTGGAGGACTGTCAAATTCGCAATGGCATATATTTTTACCATGGAGAACCCGTATCAGGCAAGGTTAAAAAACTGACAAAAAACGGTAGACTCGCCGCACGATTCAATTTTCTTAATGGTGTCAAGCATGGCGAACAAATCATTTATTGCTTTGATGGTCGCACAAAATATGCTACGATAACCTATCGTTTAGGTCATAAAAAGAAGACCGTCTACAAGCATCCAGTCAAAAAGCAAACCAAGCACTAAATTACCTGTTGGATGATTGAACCTGCGTATGCGATATAATCGTAACCGGAGTCCATGGAAATTCCAAAATAGCTCCCATCGATTGTGATTTCATTTTGATATGCATCTGCACTAATATGCTCGCCATAGAAAAGTTCTAAAAGATCAATGACTAAATCTGCAAGCCAGTCATCACCCATATCGTCATTTTGTAATTCTGCATAATTCAAGGACTGTGAAACAATAAATTCAGCCAGCATTTCGGCATCGTCCATTTCTGCTAATTTTTCAAGCGTCAACTTTAAATAGGCAGGGTATATAATTCTGAAATCAGCTGAATCTACTGAACTAATGCCTTCCCTTTCCAAGATGACATGCACCAAGTTTGTATACGAAAGATCGGCAAACAAATCACTTGGGTCTTCATGAATTGCAAATTTAGCATCGTATTCCTCTGAGTAATAATCAAAATATTGAATGAAATTCTGATCCTCATCTTCATGCCCTCTGTTAGAAAGCGCTTCAAATACTTTTGCAACACCATAATGACGCGCAGAATCTTCAAGCGAAGCCTCTAAACATAAATCGATTTGCTCTAGCGCAACTAGGTTTGATCGATTCGCCCGGATGTGCTGCACAAAATCATAAGGGAAATTTTGCTCGAAAGGTTGTATATCAAATGGTACTGACTTTTCAGTAGAAGACGAACTTGATTCATTGCTCGTTTTCTCTATGACATAACCAAGACTTTTTGCCAAAACAATGAAATTTTCAATGTTTTCACCCCATTGATTGGATACAAAAAATTCAGTTCCATCACTTAATTGAAGTGGCAATTTATGGTATCTTTTGATATCATTGATTTCTTGCTGCGTTCTGATAAATCCTTTTTTACCCTGAACTTCATCTTTGAAAATCGAGCTCACCTCTGGCAATGTAAGTTCAGCATGTTGAGAAATATAATGTTCGACTACCTTGAAAACAAACTCTCTTTTGTTGAGGTTCTCCCCCACATGCTCAATACTAAAACGGCTGTAATCTTTAGACATATATAAAATTTAAATGAAAATTAGAATTTAGTTTGCTGATATGCATTGGCAAGTTCCCTCAAAGCTTCGTTCGAAATAGAATGGGCACCTATGCCGAAAACATTGATTTGAATGACTTTGTTATCCTTTAGTTTTAATTCCGCCCGCCTCAAATAAAAAGCAGATTTGCGCGACTGAATCTTTATTTTCTTAACCTGGATTTTTGTTAATGTGGCATTTTTAGAGTGCTCGATACTTTTTGCAAACAATTCGTAGGCGCCAAAATTGAAAAAGAAAAGTCGGCGAATTGATTGAGTAGCCAGCAAATTCAAAAACGAATCGACCAAAAAATTTAACAACTCAGGTCTGTTATTCAACTTTTGCAACAAGATGTGCTGGTCTTTTTCCCAAATTGGGAATAAATCCATGAACAAATAAGAAGATCCTAAATTTAAGTACGCTGCAAACTGACTGTGTTTTTTAAAATGTGGATGGAAATGGTGTGCCATTTTTTCCAAAGCACAAATTGTAGAGCGATTGGCCTCAAAATTTGGAAATGACAAAAATGAGTTATAGGCTTCTTGTGCGTTATTTACCTTCGAATAAAAATCTGGCAAGTCCAATTGAATTTGCCTTTGAAATTCTTTTTGTAAAAGACCTTTAATTGCATTGGAGGGATTGATGCCAAGAATTATATCTTGACAATCTGTAAAATCTTTTTCGCACAGGCGAAATCCAATAAAATCATTTTCGATTCGATGGGTTTTAATGTAATCAATTATCGCGTTGTTGTAATCTAAAATCATGTAAGAATGCAAATGGTCGTGACCAAAAGTATAGTGCGCCTGAAAAACAAATGATACATTCCTGATACAATTCAAGCAAACAACTGCGGTATCGTAAAATTGTTGGGGCGCTCAGTAGTGAGGCATGAAGTTGAAATAAATGTATCGTCAGTGTATCAAAATTGGTTCAGAAAGATGCTTAATTAGCCCAATATTTAACACTCATTCTCTCACCTTTAATCTAAAATGAATATGGCATGGATTTTTAAAATAACCGCACTTAACGACCAATGGGGAGGCGCCATTAAAAAAGGAGAAACTTTTACATTGGTACAAAATAGCAGCTCTCCAAACCATTCTGACCTTGTCAAAATGATCAAAGACCGAGGAACTTTTAAAGGCACCTCAAGTAGTCTTCCCTCATTAGGCTTGAGCGACAACACGAAAAATAGCAATGGTTGGTTAATTGAACGACAAAAAGGCTGATTTTTACTTAGCCATCAACGCCTGCTCAAAAGCCTC
The DNA here is from genome assembly GCA_041303085.1 of Crocinitomicaceae bacterium. Lineage (GTDB taxonomy): Bacteria > Bacteroidota > Bacteroidia > Flavobacteriales_D > Crocinitomicaceae > UBA952. The sequence goes on along the minus strand of JBFYPV010000086.1, from coordinate 644 downwards.
CACCTCTCTTGCGCCATGGATGGCTACCTTTCGATCAAAGATGAAATAAGGAACGCCGCGCAGGCCGAGTTCTTGGGCTTCTTGCAAATCTTGGGTAAAGGCGCGGCTATGCTTGCCCCCTAAGATCGCGAGGTCGAGGTGCTCGGTTTTCAGGCCAACTTCTTTGGCCAGTTCTTGCAAGACCTGGATATCGTCGATGTTTTTGCCTTCCGTGAAATAAGCTTTCAAGAGGCGCATTTTACAAGCCCACTGCAAGCCTTGTTCGTGGGCTTCGTGCAATAAGAGATGTGCTTTGATGGTGTTGGCTACCTTGATTTGCTGCATCTGAAAATCCAGACCAAACTCCTGACCTTGACTCACAATTCTGTGATTCATGGCCTCAATCTGCTCTAAAGGAATTTGCTTGTGTTCGTGTAGATATTGCGAAATAGACTTAGAAAGATCTGTTTTGAGACCTGGATTGAGTAAAAACGTACGCAATTCAATTTGCACCTCGTTTTCAAGGCCTTTATTTTGGATGGCTTGTTGGAGTTTCGTGAGTCCCAAATAACAAAACGGACAAGCGATGTCCGACCAAATTTCTATCAACATAAGTTTCTTTTTTAGCGAACTTCCGAGCCAAAGTCGCGAAAGCGGGACAAGAG
>JBFYPV010000085.1:0-3073 GCA_041303085.1 Crocinitomicaceae bacterium | reverse complement strand
ATTGGAGAAGAAGATATAAATGGTGAGGATCTAGGAGAAGAAGAGGTCATAAGCGAAGAAGAAGTTGTAGAAAAACAAGAAACTGCTCCCGATGAGCTCGATCAATTGTTGCGCGCAAGTCTGATCAACTCCGCTTACGTGGATATTACTTATACCGAAGAGCTCAAAACACTCGATCAACAAGAACAGGAGCCTATTGTGCCGCCTGTTGTTGAGCAAGCAGCGCCAGCGCCAACGCAAGTCCCGTCTCAAACCGAGCGCTTTACTTTTTCACAATGGTTGCAGCATGCAGAAGAGGCCAATGACGAGCAGCAAAAGGAGTACCTCAGCATCGCCAAACCCAAGCAGGATTTTTACTCGCCAGCCAAAAAAGCCAAAGAGAGTTTGAGTTCTGATCAAATACCTGTTTCGGAAACCTTAGCCAAAATTTACGCGATGCAAGGCGCAGTAGGCAAAGCAATTGGGGTTTATGAGCAATTAATTTTGCTTAATCCGGAAAAAAAGAGTTTCTTTGCAAATCAAATTAAAGTACTTAAGAAAAACCTCAACGCTTAATCATGACAGGAATACTTTCTTTTTTAATCATCGTAGCCAGCGCATTGCTGATTCTCGTTGTTTATGTTCAAAACCCAAAAGGTGGGGGCCTAAGTGCTGATTTCGGTGGGGCTTCTCAATTAGGTGGCGTACAACGCACCAATGAGCTCATCGATAAACTTACTTGGGGTTTGGCCGCAGCTATCGTTGTTTTCAGTATTGGCATTACATTGAGCCAACCTAAGCCACCGAAACAAGTTGCACCACAAACCCAACAACAAGCACCAAATCAAGGTCAGGGTCAAAACCAAGGTCAGAGCCAAGGTCAGTAACCAACTTTTTGTAACGATACAAAATGTCAGTATGTCACGCATACTGACATTTTTTTTTGTCCTTTATGCAATTTTGACGCAAAACAGCAATTGGCATGTTTTTCGAAGGAACAGCGGCAACTAAAAATATTTTTTATGTCAGTAAATTTCAAACCTTTGGCAGACAGAGTTCTGGTAGAACCTGCGCCAGCAGAGCAAAAAACAGCAAGCGGAATCATCATTCCAGACACAGCAAAAGAAAAACCCTTGCGCGGTACTGTTGTAGCGGCTGGGTCTGGCAAGCAGGATGAGCCTATGTCGGTAAAAGTCGGCGATTCTATTCTTTATGGTCAATACGCTGGTACCGAAATCAAAATTGATGGGCAAAACTTCCTCATCATGCGAGAATCAGACATTTACGGTATTTTTTAATCTAAATTTTAAAACAAAATGGCAAAAGAAATTTTCTTTGACGTCGAAGCGCGCGAAAAACTCAAAAAAGGAGTTGACGCTTTGGCAAATGCAGTAAAAGTAACGCTTGGGCCTAAAGGTCGCAATGTGGTCATTGGCAAAAAATTTGGCGCACCGCACGTCACCAAAGACGGCGTCACAGTCGCTAAAGAAATCGAGCTCAAAGATCCTATCGAAAACATGGGTGCACAAATGGTCAAGGAAGTGGCTTCCAAAACTGCAGATATCGCAGGTGACGGCACCACTACAGCAACTGTTTTAGCACAAGCCATCGTGACCGCAGGGCTTAAAAACGTAGCAGCAGGCGCCAACCCGATGGACCTCAAACGCGGTATCGACAAAGCTGTCACAGAAGTAGTTGCAAACCTTCGCAAAATCTCAAAGCAAGTTGGCAATGACAACAGCAAAATTGAGCAAATTGCCACTATTTCTGCCAACAACGACGAAACGATCGGTAAACTCATCGCCGAAGCCATGAAAGTGGTTGGCAACGACGGCGTCATTACCGTAGAAGAAGCAAAAGGCACAGAAACAGAAGTGAAAACAGTAGAAGGTATGCAGTTTGACCGCGGTTACCTTTCTCCTTACTTCGTTACCAACGCAGAAAAAATGATCACCGAGATGGAAAATCCGTTGATTCTTATTTCTGAGAAGAAAATCTCCAGCATGAAAGAATTGCTTCCAATTTTGGAACCAGTTGTTCAGGCCGGTAAGTCACTCCTCATTATTGCTGAAGATGTCGATGGCGAAGCATTGGGTACTTTAGTAGTGAACCGCTTGCGTGGGTCTTTGAAAGTTGCTGCCGTGAAAGCGCCAGGTTTTGGAGATCGCAGAAAAGCCATGCTCGAAGACATCGCGATCTTGACCGGTAGTGTAGTGGTCTCTGAAGACCGCGGCATGACACTCGAAAACGTCACTTTAGATATGTTGGGTTCTGCTCAAAAAATCGAAATAGACAAAGATAACACCACTATTGTCAACGGTAAAGGCGCAAAAGCTGATATCCAAGCAAGAGTAGGTCAAATTCGTGCGCAAATCGAGCAAACAACATCTGATTACGACCGCGAGAAACTTCAAGAACGCTTGGCTAAACTAGCCGGTGGGGTTGCCGTACTTTATGTGGGTGCACCAACTGAAGTCGAAATGAAAGAAAAGAAAGACCGCGTAGACGACGCCCTTTCTGCAACGCGTGCCGCTGTTGAAGAAGGAATTGTACCGGGTGGAGGCGTTGCCTTGATCCGCGCGATCGAAACTTTAGACACCCTCAAAGGTGCCAATGAAGACGAAATGACCGGTATCCAAATCGTGAAACGTGCAGCAGAAGAGCCTTTGCGTCAGATCATTGCCAATGCAGGTGGCGAAGGTGCAATTGTTGTGCAACGCGTCCGCGAAGGAAAAGGTGATTTCGGCTATAACGCACGCACCGACAAATTTGAAGAGCTTTACGCGTCAGGTGTCATCGACCCTACAAAAGTAACGCGCATTGCCATTGAAAATGCATCTTCAATTGCAGCTATGCTCCTCACAACAGAATGTGTCATTGCCGACGAACCAGAAGATACCAACGCTGCTGCTGCCATGGGCGGTATGGGTGGTGGTATGCCAGGCATGATGTAATGATCATAAGAGCCCTCGGGCTCTTTTTCATTTCTTTCTTCCCGTTTTGACGGATAGCGAGAAATGTCTATATAGAGCCACCTTCGGGTGGCTTTCTTTTTTGCTTAAATTTGAGTGATGTGTTACAGCAATTCGTCTAC
>JBFYPV010000084.1:0-10770 GCA_041303085.1 Crocinitomicaceae bacterium | reverse complement strand
TCAAATACATGGACGCCAAAATTGCGAATCAAATGGAATTCAAGTACCTCAAGGAGTTGGGAATAGAGGGTAAAATTTACATTCGCTTGCTCATTGACGCAAAAGGTAAAGTTAGGGATGTGACCTTTTTAAAGTTTAGCGACAAAGAACTTGAAATTTTGAAGAATCGCCTTGACACTGCACTGCGCGCCATGCCCAATTGGTCGCCGGCAAAAGAAGAAAATGGTCAAAGTGTAGTGTCTGAGTTCATCTTCCCTTTTCGGATTCAATTTGATTAATGGAGTGCTTTGGCGAGCTGTTTGGCAATTTGCAGTCTTCCGTTGTAGCCATAGTGTTCGGTGGTCCAGTTTTGGTCGCTGAAATCAATCCCTTCTAAAAGCTCTAGATTGTCTACTACTGTTACGCCGGGCTTTTTGCTATATCGGCGCACCAACAAATTGCGGTTGTATCGCATGATTTGTACGAGTTCTTTGCCTACGTATTGTTGGGCATATTCGGTGTTTTCAGCTAATAAATTGAAAATCAGCTTTATTTTGTGTTGCTGACAAAAAGCAACTATTTCATCAAAATCTTTCAGGCGCGGGTTGTCTGGCTTAATTTGAAAGGCATAAGACTTGACGTAATGACACGCCAAAGTAATTTTTTCCATGTCCCAGGAGCCGTCTGGGAGTAGAAAACCACCGTTGGCCATGGCGTTGTCCCAGAGTCGAACGGTGCTGTGAGGAACTTTAAATGGAAAGTCGAATTTGACTTCTTCCCATTCTCTGAGCATTTCTTGCTCACGCTGCTCTGGCGTCTTGTTGTCAAAAGCATTCAGTGCGAGTAAAAACCGATTTGCCAATACTGGATAGGACTTGAGCATTACCACTCCAGCTTGCAGCACACTTTCTAATTCTGAATGCCGCCAATCAGCGCCAAAAGACCTCAGGTTCATGGTTACGATAACAGCTTTTGGAAAAGGTGCACGCATATTTTTGATCCATTCTTTGTAAATACCGGCGTGCGTAGCAGGCTTATTCACTGCACCAATTTTGAAGTGTAAGTGTGGTAATAGATCATCGGTAAGTTCTGCAATCGATTTTTTAACGATATCTGTATCGCGGACATTCATGTTAGATGATTCCGCAAAATAGAGTATATCTGACTTGCGTTGTTGTTTCCACACTTCTAGCATTTCAGGGCTGTGTTGTCGGAGGTCTTTTTCATAAAAGAAAAAGCGATAGACATTATTCATAGCGACAAGCCCTGCAGAGAGCACCAAAAACCGGATGAAAAGTTTTTTGACCATCAGAACTGAAAATATATAAAGGTAAATTTTTGAGTTCCTGAGAAAGCCATAAGTGCAAAAATCAACACAAAGTATAAGCTCCAACGCCCAACTAATGGTAAACGATTGAGTAGCACATCAAATCTTTGTTTGCGGTAAGCGAAGTCTAGCAGAAGTAATAGCCCTAGTGCGCTGAGTGGGGTCCAGATATCCATCCATTTTGGTCCTTCAGATTGTGCTATAAAAAGACCCTTTAAAATTTGAATTGCACTTGTGAAGTCTGGCGCCCTAAAGAATACCCAGGCTAAGGTGACTAAAATAAAAGTGCTGATGATATTGGCGAATGGCTTCAGTGGTTTTTCTAAGATGAGGAAAAGGCCATGTAGCAGCCCCCAAACAAGGAAGGTCCAGCTGGCGCCATGCCATAAGCCGCTGACGCCAAAAACGACGAGTGTATTGAATACCCAGCGCAATTTACCCACACGGTTTCCGCCGAGGGGAATGTACAGGTAATCTCGGAACCAAGTACTCAAGGAAATATGCCAACGGCGCCAGAACTCCCCGATGCTAGCTGCAAAATAGGGTGTTTTGAAATTATCCATAATGTGAATTCCAAGCAAACGCGCACTGCCTTGTGCAATGAGCGAATAGCCAAAGAAGTCAGCATAGATTTGAAATGAAAAAAAGACAAGCGCGAGTGCAATTTGTAACGGAGCATAGTTGCTAGGCGCAGCATAGATTTCATTGACAAAGGGTGCTAGCTGATCTGCCACCACCATTTTGATGACAAAACCGAGCAAGAGCAAACGAAAGCCAGCGCTGATGTTTTCAAATTGGAGTCGTTGTTCTTTGCGCAATTCTTCTCCTAAGGTGGCATAACGTTCTATTGGCCCCGCTACCATTTGTGGAAAAAACAAGACATAATTGGCAAAATAGCCTAAATGTTTTTCAGCTTTTTGCTGCCCTCGATAGACCTCAATTGTGTAGCTCATGGATTGAAAAGTGTGAAAAGAAAGACCAATCGGGAGAATGATACCGAGATCGTAGTTTTTGAATTCTTTTCCGAACAAGGCAAAAAAGTCAATAAGTGTTTGGTTGGCAAAACCAAAATACTTGAAGAAAGCAAGAATACCAATATTTGCGGTCAAACTGAGTAAGAGCAGTCTTTTTCTTGGTTTTCCTTCAAGTTTTTCCATCCAAATGGCAGCGCTATAGTCTATCAGAATGATGACAAAAAGCACCAAAATATACTTTGGAATAAATGCCATGTAGAAAGAACAACTACTCACAAAGATGAGTAGCCAACGAAAGCGTTGAGGTAGCAAGTAGTAGAGAACCAACACCACCGGAAGAAAAAACAGGAAATCGATCGAGTTAAAAAGCATACTATTTTAAGCAGTCGAAAGATAAGTCAAAAAGTCGAAAACTAACCAAAGCTTCTGTATCTTTACCCCGAGCTATGAAACGCATTTTTACACAAATAGACCTCAAGTGGCGCCTTTTGGGCTTGCTACTGCTTTTGAGTTTTCTATATGGGTTTTGGCAGCATTTTCTCGATCCTATTCAGCCCATTCACGAGTGCAGAAAGGCAGATTCGCTGTCGCAGGCCATGCAATTCATGAAAGGCGGCCATTTGTTTGCGCCTCGAACGCATGCGATTTCCAACTTTGGGCAGCAAGAAGCAGCTGCGGAATTCCCTATCATTTATTATGTAATCGGGCAAATTTGGCGCTTGGTTGGTTACAACCTCTGGATCGCTAAATTATTCAGCATCAGTTATCTTTTGCTTGCCATTATTGCGTTTAGACAGGTCTTATTGGCTTATTTCAATTCTGAAAAGCTGACCCTCATTTTTAGCGGCATTATATTCAGCTCACCAGTGCTTATTTATTACGCAGACACCCTGCTGCCAGATGTATTTTCATTCGCTAGTCTTTTGCTGAGCGCAAGTTATTTTTATCGCTACGTTCAAACGTACAAGTTAAACCATTGGCTGGTTTTTACCATCTTTTTGGCAATTGCAGTACTCATCAAAATCACTGCATTAGTTGCCTTGCTCTCCTTTGTGGGTGCATTTTTCTTTTATAGTTTGCATCAAGCAAATCGTGCATACTGGCAAGATCGCCGCATGTGGTTTGGGTATTTGGCGCTATTTCTTGTGCTCGTTTTGACCATTTGGTGGTACCGCTACGCCATTGCCTACAACACACAGCACCACTCTCACATTTTTTCTACTACGATACGCCCCATTTGGGAAGTAGACACAGCCACTCGCTGGCGGATCATTCGGTTGATTTGGGAGGAACACCTCAAAGAAATAATGCACCCAATCTTATTAGTAAGTCTCTTATTGGCTCTAGGTGCATTAGCAATCAAAGGGAAAATCTCACTCTTTTTTCGCTATTGGATTCCTGTGGCGTTAGTTGGTTTGTCGGCCTATTTTATTCTTTGGTTTTGGGTTTTTGAGGTGCACGATTACTATTTTATTGAGGTCCTCTTTTTTCCGTTGACAATTGTTGCGCTGATTTTTCAAAATGTCAGGACCTATTTACAAAATCAAAGCTTTGGCAAGTGGATTTTGGCTACCGGGCTCACATTCATCTTTTTAAATACAGTTTCGTTTACCCAAGTGGCCGCTGGAAATCAAAATATCATCGTTATGAAAACTTCTTTAGCTTCAAAAAAAATCAAAGACATTTGGGGTTGGTTTTATTTCAATCACCAAGAGGGTTTGCAGCAAATACAAGATCAAAGCACTGAAATTCAACGTGTGATAAAATCCTCAGATACTGTTTTTTGTTTTTCAGACCCCTATCCAAATATACACCTTAGCACTATAGATCGTATTGGCTTTAGTGGATATGGTTATAGGAGCTATATCAGTAACTCTGCGATGATCCGTCGCTGGATAGGCATGGGCGCTTCCAAATTGTTGTTGCTGCAGGCAGATACCGCTAATCCTTTGATCAAGCCTTACCTAACACATCAGCTGTACCATCAAAATAAAGTGTTTGTTTACGACTTACGACCATTCAGAAAGTAGTTTCAAACGGATGTAAAAAGTAGTGCCTTTGTTGGGAAGACTTTCAAAACGAATGCTGCCGTTGTGTTTTTCGATGATTTGGCGCACCACACTCAAGCCAATGCCTGAGCCCGAAGATTTGGTGGTGAAATAGGGGGTAAAGATGCGCTCTTGTTGTTGGGCGTCGATACCAATTCCATTGTCTTGAATAGCAATTTCAACGTGATCTTCTTTAACACTGGCTTTAACACTAATTTGGGCTTCGGCTGTGTTGTCGGTCGCTTGTTTGGCATTGAGCAGCAAATTGTGGAAGACCTGATTGAGCATGTCTTTGTCGGCACTCACCCAAAGTAATGTATTGCTGGGCTGATAATGAATTTTGGTCTGGTCTTCGTCAAATAGAGTGGTAGCTTGGACTAAAAATCCATTGAGTTCAAGCCTTTCGAAATTTGGTTCTGGGAGCTTGGCAAAACGCGCAAATTCGTTCGCCATTCTGGCCAATGCATCAATTTGTTCGATGAGCGAAGGCAAGGATTTTTGAGCAAGGTCTTTGGCGTTGGCGTCTTCGGCTTCCATTTTGCGCAATAAATGCTGAATATTGAGTTTCATGGGTGTCAAGGGATTCTTGATCTCATGTGCAATTTGCTGAGCGAGGTCGCGCCAGGCGCTTTCGCGTTCACTGCGCGCAATTTGCTGGGCGGCCTGTTCGAGTTCTGCTAATTTTTCATTGTAAGCTTTCACGAGCGCACCAATTTCGTCGTCGTTTTGGTAACTGATTTTTTGGTTGTTTTTACCGAGCTCCAAATTGCGCACAGACCGCGCCACAACTTGCAAGGGCCCAATGAGCCAATTGCTGACAACCAAGGCAATGAAAACAGAAATAGCGAGCAGTAATACAAAGACATTAATGGCCGCCTTGAAAAAACTCTCGATTTGTTGTTCATAGGCTTCTTGCTGACCAAAAAGCTGCAGGTTGATGAATCCGATTTGTTTGAGCGCTTCATTGGTAATGGGCAAATAAGCGCTGCGGTAGTTGAGTTTGCCAATTTGGTCTTGATGCGAAAAATAACTTTGGTTTTTACCGAGCAGGGCATCCATGGCTTGGGCGTTCATGTGTTCGCCAATTAAGCCGTAGGCAAAAAGTTTGGGTCGAGAAGAGGCGATGAGAAAACCATCGCTGTCAAATACAAAAAGATCCGTTTTAAAGACTGTCGAGAGCTTAGCCAACTTGCTTTCTAACGGCTTGCCAACAGCATTAATATCTAGCGTGTCTAGCGTTGCTGTTTGCGACTTCAATTCGGCTTGAACAGCGGCGAGTTTTTCGCGCAGCGCTTCTTGAGCATAATTGTCAAATTGTCGGCCAATAAAAATGGAGCTCCCCAAACCATATAAGAATAAGGAAAGCGCAAGGATCAGTAAAAACGCCAGTTGCACTTTAAAAGACAGGGACCAGTGCGCCGTTTTATTATGAAATAGGGTTTTGAATAGCTGATTGGAGAGTAGCAAGACCCCCCAAAAAACAAACATAAAGGCAAAACTAGTGACATTCGTAAACCAACTATTTGTCACAGAAGAAATGATAATAGCAGATCCGGCGTGCTTTTGAACCATGACATGCGTGTAGCCAGCCAATTCAAAATGGTCTTGCTGGGCCTCTCGGTTGCGAAATGAGGAAAGCAAGTTCGGGTAATTGAAACCGCCGGTTTGATGGATCAGCCTTCCTTCGGCATATTTTCCGATGGCATAGCCTTCAAGGCTATTTGAAATGCCGGCTTGGTCAGAAATGAGTAACCTCGGAAAACCAATTTCTTCTGGAATTCTTTTGGAAACTAAAGTAATAGCTAGCGATTTTTCTGTCTGTAGTTGCAGCAGAATGACATAACTGAGCCCCTCTTCTTCATGGGGCATGAAAAATAAGCCGTCTTGAATATCAGAGGCTTGTCCGTGTTGTTTTACAAGTGTTTTGAGTCTTTTGAGCTTCAGGGTATCTGTACCAAAGCAGGGCAGGCCGGTCGTATCATATAAATCTGCTTGGATGTCAAAACCGTCCCAAACTCCCGTGAAAAATTTCTGGGTGAGGGTGTGCTCAAAACCGACTTTCGAAAATTGCTTTCGGAGTGAATCAAAAGAAGTTTGTAGCCAGTTTTCTTCGCTCAAATTTGGGGCTACTTGCGCGTAGGCCAATTCTAAATTGATATTGCGTTCAATGGCGAGTTGTTGGCCAAAAAGCTTGCGGTTTTCAAGGTCTTTCTGTACTTGAAGCGTCTGTAAATAAAAGGTAATAATGGCCGCGTTAATGGTCAGGACCAATAACTGACTGCTCAGTTGCTGCCAAGAAGTCTTTGTCTTGCGTTCAAAAACAAGATGGATCAGTATGACCAACAGCGGTAAAATATTGATCCAGTTTTGGTCCTGCAAAAACAACAGCACAAACGGGAGCACAACAAGGCCTATTTTACGGACCGGGTTCTTGAACCATCGTTCTTCTTTATTGAGATAAAGCGAAAGAAATACCGTTTTTTGAAAGCTGTACAGGAAAAACCCTAACAAGGAGAAAAAGAAATAGGAGCTCAAGCGCAGGTCAAACAGATGCTCAAAACTCAAGGGAATATTGGAGTGCGCAATAACGATCTCGAGTAAATGCAGGATCAAAAGCCAGAGCAGTAAAGGCAAGAAAAGCGCTAGGGCATTGGCCCACCAGCGCTCAACTGAACGAAGTAAAGACAGCACAATTCGAAAGCCAAACATCAAGAAAAGGCCATTAATAGCGTATGCAAAAAAGTCCGGATACCATTCGTTGTAAGCAAAAAACCCGGCAGAAAACCAATCGCTTGCTTGCCATTCTGCAGGCCAGGTTAGCTCGTACATTACTACGCGCAGCACCAGAAGACCTAATAACAGCAACAAGCTTCCCCACCAACTTTTTTCGAGAAAGGATTGCAGCTGATAGCAAATCAAAAACAGGGCAATCAGCAAGAAAAAAGGCCCCCAATTGCTGCTAGCAGGAAGTGTTTCTACAGGCAAGGGGCTGGCGAAGAAAATGGTGTTTTGCGCGCTATCCTTGATGGCATTTTTACTGTTTCCGTTGAGGCTAATGGCAAAAGGCTGTTTCCAAAAACCGGGGTTGGCAGCATTTAAATACGAATTGCTGAATTCATAGGCTTTGAGTATGCAAAAGCTCACACAGCAAGTGACTTCATTTTGTTGGTAGGTCTGGCTGTAATAATAGCCATTATTGAGTTTGACAATACCGCTCGCAGGAAACAAATCGGTTTTGTAGCGGCCAATGGGCAATTGGTTGCTGCTCCAGCCAAAAAGCACATCTTTATTGTATAGATGGTAGTTGAGCGTGTTGGATTTTGGCAATGCTTTCCCCGCTTCTATATTTTTTAAAAGCAATTGGGCATAGCCTTTACTTTCTTTTTCAAGTTCGGTAAATTGTGCTTGGATGTCTCGAACAGAGAACTGCCTCTCTTGATTAGAGAAATAAAAGGATAGCCCCAAAACAAGAAAAACCAAGCCTAAAAGGCTGAATTTCCAGGTGCGCAAGAAGGGAAGAATAGTTTGCATTACAAAAAGCGATCTGGTACCAAGGTACGCAGTTGTTCGCTTAAACGCAAGAAATCACGATCGGCGCGGTGATCATTGCAAAAGACAAAGTGCGCGTTATTTCTGTAGGGCTCTATAAATTGCTCATAGCAGGGCAAGACGTGGTTTTCCCATTGGTAGATGATTTCTGAGCGCTTGTAGCCGCGGGTTTCTTGGTCGCGGTAGATGCGGCGGTCTAGTTGGGTGGCATGGTCTACATCGACAAAAATACTGAAGTCGAGTTGTGAGAACACGCTAGGGTAGTGCAGCGTAAACAAGCCTTCTACAATGATGAGGTCGCTTGGCTGGATGGTTAAAAGCACACTCTTGCTCCCTTGCACATTGAAAAAATACTCGCGCACTTCGATGGGTTGCCCTGAAATTAGTGTCTGAAGATCGGTGCTTAATTTCTGGTGGTCTAACGCAGTAGGGAGGTCAAAATTGACAATACCGTTGGTGTCTTTGGTTTGTTGGTCAATGGGCAAATAATAGTTGTCCATGGAGAATACAGCAGTGCTTGCATTTTGAAAAGTTTCGGATAAACGTTTGAGAAGAGTGGTTTTGCCCGCACCGCTTCCTCCACAAATACCCACAACAAATGGCTTCGACATGAAGCAAATATACAACTTGTTGGCTACTTTTTTCGTCTTGACTCCGCCTGACTTGGCGCAAAAATCACTATTTTCGGCATACCTAACCATGTAATGTCCTCTCCATGAAAACACTTTATACTCTTTCGCTTCTGCTTTTAAGCAGTTCTTTGTTTGCCCAAATTCAAGGCAATGGAGGTGTTCCTACCTCAAGCAAGCTGGTTTTAAATGACAAAGTGATCCAACAATGGGTTTATGCTCAGCCTGATATTTCAGCGCTTCAAGCAGAAGATGCAGTCGTTGATGAACAAGGTACCGCTCCATGGCGCTTTGGTTTCAATAACCACACCAATATAAACACCACCAACGCCGGTTCTTGGTTTGATTTACCAAATGGCGCGCGCTTGTGGTTGGCAAAAGTCAAGTGTGAAGGTGCGCTCACTGTTAATCTCACATTTGAGCAAACCAGTATTCCAAACGGCAATAAATTATTTGTTTACAATGCGGCCAAAGATTTTATCCTTGGCGCTTTCACGCAAGAACACATCTACGATGGCCAGCTCGGTACTGAACTGATCCCCGGAGAAGAGGCCATCATTGAATATTATGTTGCGCCAAAAAACAATCACGGTCATATTCAGTTGGCAACAGTGACCCATGGTTACCGCACGGCAAATGAATTCCTTGAAAAAGCGTTTGGCAGCTCAGGTTCTTGCAACATGAACGTCAATTGCCCCGATGGTTTGTCTTGGACGCCTCAACGCAACAGCGCTGTTATGCTTGTTTCGGGCAGTAGCGGCTTTTGTTCTGGCGCGCTCATCAACAATACGCAAAACGATGGCAAGCCTTATGTGCTTACTGCCAACCATTGCTACAGCAACCCAGCCACATGGGTTTTTCGTTTCAATTGGCAAGCTATAGATTGTCCGAATCCGGGTGCTTCACCAACCTTTCAATCTTTAAGTGGTGCTGTATTGCGTTCGCGCCGCACCCCTTCAGATTTCTGTTTGGTAGAAATTACAGGCGGTTTGGTGAACGGTACGGTTCCGCTAGACTACAATCCATACTTTTCTGGCTGGGATAAATCCGGGAATATCCCAACAGCTACTGTGGGTATCCACCATCCTTCCGGCGACATCAAGAAAATCTCTTTTGACGATGCCGCGCCATCGATCTCTCAAGGTATGGGCTCTTCCGAAGCGAATTCAACCTGGACTGTACAATGGGACCGAAATACCACCACTGAAGGAGGCTCTTCGGGCTCACCTTTATTTGATCAAAACCGAAGAATAATTGGTCAGTTATGGGGCGGCGGCGCATCTTGTCAGAATTTGAGCGCGCCAGATTATTATGGTCGCGTGTCCAATTCTTGGGAGCCCGCAGGAAGCAACAGCACCAACCAACTCAAGTTCTGGCTAGACCCTTCTAATTCAGGCGCAGCTTTCATCGACGGTTTTGATCCAAACAACACAACTGTTGTGGCACTTGACGCGGCGCTTTCTGCAGCCCAACTCACTGCTCAGGCCTTGTGTGGTGCCAATTACTTGCCTTCAGTGTCACTCTTGAACGTGGGCACTACAGTACTCACAAGTGCACAAATCAATTACCAAATAGACAACGGCGCCGTGCAACAATACAATTGGTCGGGTACACTCAACCAATGGCAAGCACAAACCATCTCCTTGCCGCTCATTCAACTTGCTGCGGGCAACCACACTTTTAGCGCTACCGTGAGCAATCCTAACCAAGCGCTCGATGAAAATGCCAGCAACAATCAATCTGTCGCAAATCTTGCTGTAACAGCTGTTCCAGAAACTATTGACATCTTAAAAGTCAGCCTCACCACAGACGACTACGCCGATGAAACATATGTAGAGGTGCGCAATGCTGCAGGTGCCATTATTTGGTCAGAAGGCAATGAGAATGTTGCTAGTAATTTTGGTACTGGAGGTTTCCCAGCGCCAAATGACCCAACCACTCCGCTACAAAACAACACTACCTATAATTACGATATTCCACTCAGCGCATTTGAGTGTTATACTTTTGTGATCTACGACTTTTATGGTGATGGCATGGGCGCATCACAGTGGGGCGGCACCGATGGCGCTTTGACTTTAGCAGACAACAATGCCGTCACAATTTATACTTTGCCATCCGCTGATTTTGGCGATAGTTCTGCTACTGTAGTGCGCCATATCGACGATGTAAGTATTGACGAGGTAGCGTTCAATTTGACAATTGCACCCAATCCTGCAAGTGCTGAGCTTTTCATCAATTGGTACAACGATGCACAAATGCACATT
>JBFYPV010000083.1:0-2855 GCA_041303085.1 Crocinitomicaceae bacterium | reverse complement strand
CTCGAACCGGTTGGAGGTCGTTGGCGCTTGGCGGAGCAGAATAGGTATTATAGCGAATGCTCATGCGCTTGGCCATACTCGGCTTGAACTGATAAGAGAAGTTGGGTAAAAAGTTGGAGATGTTCTGATTGATACCCACACCACTGAATTGATTGATGTTGTCTATTTGAATATTGCGGAAGCCCAAACCTCCAGAAATGCGGTGGCTCTTGTAAAGGTAGGTCAGGGTAGTGGTACCGCGATGTTGGCGGCGCTCGTTGATAAAATCATTCGTGAAAAGGCTGTCAATTTGACTAAACTCCCCAACTAAATTTGGATTGTAGGTGTAGCGCGCTTGATTAGAAGCACCTAATTCTAGGAAATATTCGGTGGTGAGCAAGAAGCTTTTGGAGAGGGGCTCTGTATAAGATAGGGTGATGTAATTGGTGTTTCCAAAATTATTGTTGGTCTTGCGCTGATTGGCAACGGTGTCAAAAACCAAAGCGTCCGTGTTGGTTGTCAATTGCCCTTCGGAACTGTTGTCGTTGTAGCGCAAAATGTATTTAGCTTCTAACTCGCGGTCTTTTTTGCCAAACTTTCTTCTGAGAATGGCTTCTGAATTGCTGCTTACGCCTTTAGAATCATAGGTGTTGTTGACGTTCGTAAGCAAGTAAGAGGAAAAGCTGTCGTCGCGGAAATCGTTGATGGAGGTGTTGTTTTGGGTCCCGAGGTCAAAGTGTACGTTCGGCTTGATTTCGAGTTTGGTGAGTGAATCGATATCGATCTGCAAATTCATATTGAAGCGGTGAGAGCTGCTCGTCGATTGGTTGTTGGTAGAGTCTTTGGTGTAATAAGAGCTGTCTGCCAAGAAATATTGTGTCTGCGAGCTCGAGTTGGCTTGCAAGCGGCTGTCGTAATACGCGTAATTGACACCTAGTTTGACTTTCTCCGATAGGCGGTCATTGTAGTAAATACCCGTTTTGAGGGTTTGCGGAATGCCGGAGTTATCGCCTCTGGAGTCGCGGTCCCAGAAGTTGAGGCCGCTTTGGTCTCTTTCGTTGTCGAGGCCAAATTTATTCATGTCGCCAAAGCCAAAGCTCGATTTTGGCGTATTGGAGGCGAGCATGAAGACAGAAATCTTTTGGGTCTTGTTGAACTTATTGAATAAAAGTTCGGATTCGTAAAACGGTTCGTCTGCCGCTCCTTGGTTCAGATCGGAGGCAACTGCTGCTTTGCCAAAATAACCCCGCTTGGCTTCGTCTTTGAGTTTGAGGTCGAGGACTTGTATTTTGTCGTCTTCGCCGGCGGCTGCATCTTCGTTTTTCTTTTCGTAAACCTGTACAGATTCTACGCCGTTTGCTGCTAAATTTTTAGTGGCAATGGTGGCGTCTGAGCCAAAAAATTCATCGCCGTCTACCAATACCTGACTGATTTCCTTGCCTTGCGATGTAATGCTGCCGTCTTTTTCGACTTTGATCCCCGGAAGTTTCTTCAGGAGGTCTTCAACAACTGCATTTTCTGCCACCTTAAACGAGTCGGCCACAAAAATGAGGGTGTCTCCACTGAAATACATGGCGTTGCGGTTGCGCGTCACGATCACTTCCTTGACGTCTTGCACCTTCGGATAAAGGCGGACGTCGGGTAGTTCGAAAGTTGCTTTTTTGGCAGAGCCCATCAAGTAAATGCTGCGGGGCGTCCAGTTGCTGTGTTCGATCAGGAGCTGAAAAGAATCGAGCGGAAGGTTATTGAAAGCAAATTCGCCGTTGGCATTGCTGCGGGTGTAGCTCACCAAAACGGAGTCTCGGAGATGGATCGCCATAATGCTCGCTTGGTGAATAGGCTGTACGCCAGCGCTATCGACTAAACGGCCACTCACTTTCATGTTTTGACTGTAGGAGAGTGCGGAGAAAAGAAATGTAAGGCTGAGTAAAAGTGATTTTTTCATGAAATAAGGGTCAGTACAACTTGATAAGACGTTTGAAATCAGTAAAATGTTGCATTTGTTTTTTGAATTGCCGTCAGGACTTGATATTGCAGCCCTGATGCTTCTTGTACATCTTGGAATTGAATGGAAAAAGTTTGTTGTTTGAAGGAACTTGGATTTTTTTCAAAGGCCACGACAGAAGTGTCGTTGGGCGCGTAGGCGAGGTTGGTTGAGTAGTCTTCGTTGCCAAATTGCACAAACTTTTTATTGAAGGCCTCGTCGAATCCTTGGAAACGCAAAGTGAAAGCGCCATCTTGGTTTTGCATTTGAGAGAGCATTTGCAAGGCGTTGTCGATGTCGTTGTTGGTCTTTTTGTCGGATTTGATGGACTTAAAAGGCACTTGCTTGCCGTTGCTTACCTCCTTAGCGTAGCTGGCAATAGGGCTTTGATTGGCATTGTAAAAAACAAAAGTGATGTCGTCTCGAAGGGTCGAGCTGCGCATGTTAGATTTGCTTACTTGCACCATACTGAGTACTTCCTTGAGAAAGTAAAAAGTATATTGCACCTTATGCCCTAGCGTATCGATTTTTTCGAGATTTGCTTTGAGGATTTCTCCGTTGGCATCTAGCAGTGCTTCAGATTTGAGGGTGTAACCCGTTTTGTGGGTAAAGTAGAGCGAAGGAATGCGCTCGAGGTCTTGGCGCTGCTCTACTTTTTGACGGTAGTTGAGAAAAGCAGAGAGGCCTTTAAACGCAGGCTCAAAGATCAATTGTGTCTCATTTTTGGGCGCTACATCTTGTGGAGTTTCTTGGCAAGAAAACAACAAGAGCGGAAGCAGGAGCAGGAGAAACTTTGGAATCACAGTACGAATTTACAAATACTTCGTTGAAACTGCTTAATTTTGAAGGATGTCAGTAGTACTTTGTATCGATTTCGGACTCAAACGCTGTG
>JBFYPV010000082.1:0-8939 GCA_041303085.1 Crocinitomicaceae bacterium | reverse complement strand
ATCTACAGTTATCCAGAATACCTCTATGAGCAAAGCAAGGAGCAAATCAGGGTTGTTATTGGCGGCAGCCACGGCAAGACCACCATTACTTCCATGTTGCTGCATGCGGTGGCTCAATTGCAAATCGATGTCGATTACATGGTTGGCGCGCAACTCGAAGGTTACGACTGCATGGTCAAGCTTACCAAAGAAGCGAAGTTCATGATTTTAGAAGGTGACGAATACCTGAGCTCACCCATAGACCGCCGCCCTAAATTTCACCTCTACAAGCCAAACATTGCTTTGCTTTCAGGCATAGCCTGGGACCACATCAATGTCTTTCCGACCTTTGAAAACTACGTCGAACAATTCGAAACATTTATTACGCTCATTGAGCCCAACGGTGCTTTGGTCTACAACTCAGAAGATGTCGCAATCCAAAAGCTGGCAGCGGCAGCATCTGGCCTTCAATTGGTGCCTTATACCACACCAGATTTCCAGCCAACCGAAAACGGTTCCTTACTGACTTACCAAGGGCAACAATATCCCTTGCAGGTCTTTGGTGCACACAACCTACAGAATTTAATGGGTGCCATGTATGTGGCGGGGCAAATGGGCATTGCAGCTCCTGATTTTCTGAACGCAATGACCGATTTCACAGGCGCAGGCAAGCGGCTTCAAAAAGTAGTTGCACAAGACAGCTTTGTGCTCTATAAAGATTTTGCGCATTCGCCCTCCAAACTCAAGGCAACTACAGCTGCCGTCAAGCAACAATATCCAGATCGGGAAGTGGTCGCTTGCATGGAACTCCATACCTTTAGTTCCTTGCAAAAAGCATTTTTGCCGCAATACAACGGTGCAATGGCTGCCGCTGATCAAGCGTTGGTGTATTTCAGCCCAGAAGTAGTTGCACACAAAAAACTACCTGCTTTGGAGGCATCAGAAGTACAGGCTGGCTTCGGCGGGAACGTACTCATTTGTACCGAAACGCAAGCCGTGCTCGATTTCATCACCAAGCAAGATTGGCACAACAAAGTGCTGCTCATGATGTCGAGCGGAAATTTTGATGGGATAGATTACGATGCGCTCGGCGAGCAGTTGTGCGCTAGTCTCTAAACACGACCCTGCGGTAAATGACCGCAATGAGCAAGCTATTTAGTGTACTATATACCAAAAGTGCCAAGAGGCTCACGCTTAAGGTGAATTGTGGGTCGTACATCATGGCGGTGTTTTGACGCGCCATTTCTACTATTTCACCGTCACTTTTGTTTTCTAATGCACTATTTGATTTACGAATGGCAGCGATTTCTTCGGGGCTGTCCATGCGTTGTTCATAAGCAGCTCGTTTGTTTTCGTTGAACTCTGGGTAGATATCTTGGTAATAGAAGAACAAGAAAAAACTGACAACAAGCGTATAGGGTAGGCCTACGCTGAGCCCTGCTTTGATATCCGTTAGTATATTGCTTTCTGGCCCGCCAAAGCGCTTTTTACGGTACATAAACAAAGCGATTGCTGCGGTCAGCATGGCCATATTCAGTAAGACGAAGAGCTGTATTTGATCGAGTTGATAAGCGAATAAAAAGGCCAACATTTTGAATGCAATCCAAAAACTGCCAAAAACCAAACCGTAAAGCCAACCTTTTTTCATTAGCTATTCATTGAGACTAAAAATTCTTCGTTCGAGAGCGTGTTTTCCATGTGAGATTTCATGAATTCCATGGCTTCAACGGGGTTCATGTCGGCAATGAATTTGCGCAAGAGCCAAACACGTTGTAACACATCTTTGCCCACAAGGAGGTCTTCGCGACGCGTACCAGAAGCGGTAATATCAATTGCTGGGTAAATGCGGCGATTCGATATTTTTCTGTCGAGTTGGAGTTCCATGTTGCCCGTTCCTTTGAATTCTTCGAAGATCACTTCGTCCATTTTAGAACCGGTTTCGGTAAGTGCAGTAGCGATAATGGAAAGGGATCCGCCGTTTTCGATTTTACGGGCAGAACCAAAGAATCTTTTTGGTTTGTGAAGTGCATTGGCATCTACACCGCCAGAGAGTACCTTTCCAGATGCTGGTGAAACGGTATTGTAGGCACGTGCCAAACGCGTAATGGAATCGAGTAAGATACAGACGTCGTGTCCGCACTCGACCATGCGTTTTGCTTTTTCGAGTACCATATTGGCAACCTTGACGTGGCGATCTGCAGGTTCGTCAAAGGTAGAGGCAATGACTTCAGCCTTGACTGAGCGCGCCATATCCGTTACCTCTTCAGGTCGTTCGTCTATGAGCAACACAATGAGGTAGGTTTCGGGGTGGTTTGCAGCAATTGCGTTAGCCACATCTTTGAGGAGCATTGTTTTACCCGTTTTAGGCTGAGCCACGATCATGCCGCGCTGGCCTTTTCCGATGGGTGCAAAAAGATCCATAACGCGTGTAGAAAGTGTTTCTTGGGCGTGTCCGGTCAGTTTGAATTTTTCGGAAGGGAATAAAGGGGTAAGGTATTGAAAAGGTACGCGGTCACGGATGTAAGACGGGTCGCGGCCGTTGATGGATTCTACTTTAACGAGCGGGAAGAATTTTTCTCCTTCTCTCGGTGGACGAATGGTGCCCTTGACGGTATCTCCGGTTTTGAGTCCGAAAAGCTTGATTTGATTTTGAGAAACGTAGATGTCGTCTGGAGAAGGCAAGTAGTTGTAGTCAGATGAACGCAAGAAGCCGTAGCCATCTTGGATCACTTCTAAAACGCCTTCTGCCGATACAATGCCGACGAGGTCAAAATGTTCTTCTTTGAGTACTTCTTCAGTAGATTCAGCCGCTTGGTGTTGTCTGTGCTGCGTTCTATTTGGGTTTTGATCTTGCTGTCTTTGTTGTTCTGGGCGCTGGTTGCGGTTTTCAAAGCGCTGTTGCTGCTGTTGTGGTTGACGCTGACGCGGCTCGCCTGCTTTTTCTTCCTTGACTTGCGGTGTTTCTTTAGCTTGCGGTGTTTCTTTGGTGTCGTCTGCTGTCGCTTCTAAAGGAATCGGTAGTTGTGCATCTGGATTTTTGGGTTTGCGTCCTCGTTTGCGCACTTGTACTTCTGCTACTTCGGTTTTTTCAGCTACTGCGACTTTTTCAGCTACTGGTGCAACTTCAGCTACTTTCGTGACTTTGGCGTTCCCTTCGGCATGACCCGAAATGGAGGTAATGAGTTCGTTTTTCTTGAGACCGGTGGCGTCAATGCCAAGACTTTGTGCAATGACACGGAGGTCTGAGATTTTTTTACTCTCTAAGGTTTTTAAATCCATCAATGGTAAATTATAAAGCTAAATTTGAAGCTAGCCCTGAAATGGGCAATTGGAATTTCGTTGCAAGTTTAAGTAAAAAATCGCGAAAAAGTACGCTTCTTTTGAAAAACTATGTCTTGCGTTTTTGTTTTTTAGCAGCAGGAAAGAGAATGTTGTTGAGTATCAGTCTGTAACCCGGTGAATTTGGATGCAAATTGAGGTCGGTTGGCGGGTCCCCGACAAGGTGCTGGTAATCTTCGGGGTCGTGGCCGCCATAAAAGGTCCAGGTGCCTTGTCCGTATGAGCCGTGCACATATTTGGCGGTGTTGGCTGCTTTGTTTTCTCCTAAGACAAGAACATTCGGCTTGATGAATTCTTTGTGAAAGTCGGTTGTTTGCCCCATAAAACCATTGATGACATCGACATGACACTGCGTGAGCATAGTGGGTACGACATCCCATTTGGCCGAAAAATCAAAAAGCGTAAACTGGTCTGATTTTTCGGTAATTTGACGCTGGGTGCGCAAGTCGGTGCCATCGATGTCGCTGTATTCATAGACCATTGGGTCTTTGATGATGTGAAAATCTTGGAAAGCAAAAGTTTGGTTGAAGTCTAGTTTTTCTTGGGCGCGCGGATCTGAGGGTGTGCCGTCAAAAATCGCTTCTTGGATGTCTACGCCTTGGGCGGCCAGGGCAATATCAAAAGAATCGGTTCCCGAACACATCGTAAACAAGAAGCCGCCGCCAATCACAAAATTGCGGATATTGAGCGCAACCGCTCTTTTCAAGGCGGCAGTAGACGCGAAGCCGAGTTGAGCAGCGGCGGCTTCAGAGCGCTGCACCTCTTGCTGGTACCAACTTTGCATGCGTGCAGAGCTGTAGAATTTGCCGTATTGCCCCGTGAAATCTTCGTGGTGCAGGTGCAGCCAATCGTATTTGGGTAAGATGCCATTGACAATGGCGGAGTCGTAGATTTTGTCGTATTTGATTTCAGCATAGGTCAAGACGAGTGTAACGGCGTCGTCCCAGGGGAGTTTATTGGGCGGCGTGTAGACGGCAATTTTGGGTGCTTTTTCCAATTGCACCACTTCCATATTGACCTCTGGATCTGCAATTTCGCTCTTGATTTTGTTGACCTGGCCATCGGCCAAAATTTGGTAGCTGATGTTGCGCAAAAGCAGCTCTTCTTCGATGCGTTGGAGGTGTGGAATCAAAAAACTGCCACCGCGGTAATTGAGCAGCCACTCGATGGTTATTTGATTCTCGAGTGTCCAGTAGGCCAAACCATACGCTTTGAGGTGGTCGCGCTGCGCTTCGTCCATGGGGACGAGAATTTGAGAGCCCCAACTCTGGAAACTGAAAAGGAGGCTGAAGAAAAAGAGGAGCAGTTTAGAAGGGATCTTCGTCATTGTTTTCTTTGCTGAAAATATCTTCATTGCTATCATCCATTTTACTTTTAATGGTGTAGGTATTGAATTCTTGGTTGAATTGATTGAGGCCTGAATTGGTGGTGCCAGATAGGTCTAGAGCTTCTACTTCATCGATGTTTTCAAAGCGGGCAAATTCCGGAACAAAGCGCAACCTAACATTTTTGAGCGCACCGTTACGGTGTTTGGCGATGATGATTTCGCCAATACCGAGCGTGGAGTTGCCGTCGGCATCTTGGGTGAGGTCGTAGTATTCTGGACGGTAGATGAACGACACGATATCGGCATCTTGCTCAATTGCACCTGATTCGCGCAAGTCGGAGAGCATCGGGCGTTTGTCTCCGCCGCGTGTCTCGACCGAGCGGCTCAGCTGAGAAAGTGCAATAATTGGCACATTGAGTTCTTTGGCGATTTCTTTGATCGAACGAGAGATAGTAGAGATTTCTTGCTCGCGGTTGCCGCCACTTTTGGAGTCTTTGGCGCTCATGAGCTGCAGGTAGTCGATGATGATCAGCTCGATGTTGTGCTGGGCCTTGAGCCTGCGGCATTTGGCTCTAAAGTCAAAGATATTGATACCTGGGGTGTCGTCGATAAAAATAGGCGCCTCGGCTAACTTGCCAATGCGGGAGTGGAGTTGTTGAAATTCATGTTCTTTGAGGTCTCCTTTTCTCAATTTTTCGGCAGAAATTCTAGATTCTGAGGCAATAAGTCGTTTGACCAACTGCACCGAAGACATCTCTAACGAGAAAACCGCTACGCCTTTACCGTAATCTACGGCGGTGTTGCGTGCCATTGAAAGTACAAAAGCCGTTTTACCCATACCAGGGCGGGCGGCGAGTACGATCATGTCCGAGCGCTGCCAACCGGAAGTCACTTTGTCGAGGTCGTGAAAACCAGTAGGAATACCCGAAACGCCGTCGGTGTTTTTGGAGGCGAGTTCGATTTCGTGGATGGCTTCTTGAACAATATACGACATCGAGCCCACTTGCTTGGACATGTTGTTCTCGGCAATGCTGAAGAGGTCAGACTCTGCGTCGTTGAGCAAATCAAATACATCGCGGGTGTCGTCGTAGGCATCGCGGATGATTTTTGAACTGACGTTGATGAGCTCTCTTTTGATGAATTTTTCTGCCAAGATGCGCGCGTGGTGCTGCACGTGGGCTGCGCTCGCTACGCGGGTGGTCAGGGAACTCACATACGAGGCGCCGCCTGCGAGTTCGAGTTCGCCACTTTTTTGAAGTTGGGAGCTCACCGTTACCAAGTCAATTGGATTGGTAGCGGCAAAAAGTGCGCGAATGGCTTTGAAAATATATTGGTGACGCACATCGTAGAAAGTCTTTTCGGAAAGAATATCGATGGTGTCGTTGATGGCACGGCTTTCGAGCATCATGGCGCCCAATACAACTTGTTCAATGTCAATTGCTTGAGGTGGTATTCTACCCAACTCAGCAAAGGGCTGAGCTTGGGTTTTGATGCGGGCAATAGGTTTTCGATTGTTGTCAGGTGCGTCCATTGAACAAATATAGCTAAAGGCTACTTCAAAGCGAAAAGCTTCGAGCGCTTAGTTATGAAAAAGTTGTAAAGGATGGTTATGAACAATTGTTGAAATCAAGAAAGTTCTTTGAGGGCTTTTGCGGTGCCAATTTGTAGGGTCATGAAATCCTTTTCGCGTTTGGGGGAGCGGGCGGGGGAGTACTCGCGGCCATAAAAAATGATTTGCAAATGCAATTTGTTCCAGGTCGCCTCTGGAAACAATTTCTTGGCATCTAGCTCGGTTTGGACTACGTTTTTTCCGCTTGTGATGCCCCAGCGGGTGAGCAAGCGATGGATGTGCGTGTCTACGGGGAAGGCCGCGAAGCCAAAAGCCTGAGACATCACCACCGACGCCGTTTTGTGTCCGACGCCCGGCAGGGTTTCAAGTGCCTCAAAACTTTGTGGCACAATACCATTGTACTTCTCCACTAATATTTGCGATAATTGCGAAATCGCTGCCGCTTTTTTAGGCGATAAGCCACAAGGTCGAATGATTTGCTGGATTTTTTCGACAGGTTGCTTGGCCATATCAAAGGGGTTGTCTGCAAGTGCAAACAAACTTGGCGTAACCGTATTGACGCGCGCATCAGTACATTGCGCAGAGAGCAAAACAGCGACAAGAAGCGTGTATGGATCTTTGTGATCGAGCGGGATGGGCGTCTCTGGATAGAGCTTTTCGAGTGTCTCGATGATGTATTTTGCCTTTTCTTTTTTGGTGCTCATAATTGCCCTAAACTTAGCAGGTGAATAAAACGGTTTTCGCTAAGCAAAAACCACAGCATACAGCCGAGTATTGCATACCGCGACACAAAAGAACCCGCCACAAAAATGATATCTGCACTCGCAAAATACCAAGACAGCAGTGGGATCAAAAACAGTAAGCTGAGCCAAATTTGTGCCCAATAAAAACTAAAATGAACGGGAACGCTAAGTTCATATAGCCCGTCGTGAAAAGTTAGCGCTTTTACCTGATGCAGCCATGGGGTTTCGATGCTGCGTAAATTTTGTGTTTTTTGCAAGTTTTGGCTCAGGTAATCGGCCACCCAATAGGCGCGCTCATCTGTGCTTTTGAACAATTGCACCTGGTGGCCATCAACGCTGCTGTAAGAATGAAGCCCGAAAGCTGCCGCGCGAATTGGTGTTTGTTTTTCAGGCAAGAAAAAATCGGTCCAGAGCACCACAAAAAGTATGGCGCCAAAGAAGGCAACAGCGCGGTGCCAAAATCCAATTTTTCCGCTTTTGAGCTGTTGCAAATAGGCTATTTTGTAAGCTTCTTCATTTTGTTTGCGTTGCCTTATTTTTTCTCTGGCCGCTGCTCGTTGTTGCTTGTAGGCTTCGAGGTCTTGGTCGTATTGTGCTTGCCGCGCGCGGTATTGTTGCTCCACCGCATCAGGGGCTGCTGTATTTTGTCCTGAGCTCAGTTGTTCATAGGCGGTCTGAACAGCGATAAATTGAGTGGCAGCTGAAGCCGAAGGATTGCGATCTGGATGGTATTTTTTTACCAAGCGGCGATACGCACTCCGAATTTCATCCGGACTAGCACCAGCTTTCAATCCGAGTACTTTATAGGGGTCTCCAGTCTGCATCGGTAAGGGATTGGAGTATTTCTTGGCGCTTGATTTTTTGTGTTTCGGTGCGTTCAAAATGCGGCACGAGCGCATATTTTCGCGGTATTTCAGCAGCCTTGAGGCCTATTTGCTGGAAATCTGGAAATATAGGTTTTTCATTTGCTTCAATTGCGATGGCAACCATTTGGCCCCATTTAGCATCGGTTAAGGAGGTGATGAAAAACGCTGCGTCGAGGTGTTTGTCGAGGTGTGCTTCTAGAATTTCCGGAATGATCTTGAATCCGCCCGAATTGATCGCGTTGTCTGCGCGCCCTATCCAGGTAAACGTACTGGGGTTATGGAGTTCAACAATGTCTTTGGTCACGAGCTCCTCGCTTTGGAGCGCTGGATAATGGATCGCCAAACAGTCGTTTTTGCTCGAAAAAGTAATGCCGGGCAGCGCGTTAAAAAAAGGTTCTTCAATGGGGCTGACTTTGCGCAGTGCTACATGAGACAGCGTTTCGGTCATGCCGTAACTTTGCCAGACTTCCAGTTGAGCGCTTTGGCAAGCGGCAATGAGTTCGCTGCTCATTTGGCCGCCACCCACTAAAATTTTTGCAATTCCTTTGAATTGTTGGAGGTCGTGCTGTAGGCTTTGTTGTAACTGGGTGGGTACCATGGCTACAAAATCTATTTTGTGACGCAGGTTTTGCAGTGGTCGGGCACTCGGTAGCTGCAGCTGCACTTCAAAATCACCAACCACAGACCGCGCCAACAACATGAGGCCGCCAACGCTTGAAAGCGGTAAGCATAGAAGCGCTCGCGTTTGTGCATTTAATTGCAATGCTGCATTGCTAGCTAAGGCTGAATGCGTCAGCTGTGTTTTGTTGAAAGTATGCAATTGCGGCAGGCCAGTTGTGCCAGAACTTTTGATTTGAAAAGGCGCATTGGTGTTCCAGCTTTCAAGAAAGCTTGCGGCAGTTGCATGTAGTTCTGCGTCTGAGTCCATGAAAAACCACTTGGCTTGCATCAGTAGTCTATGTCGAGATTGAAGCGGTTCTTGAGCGTATGTAGGTTGGGGTTTTTGCGCGCCAATGCCGCAAATTTGTCTTTGCCAGTGAGGAACTTGACTTCTTCTTCGTCGGGAGCAGCCTGTACCAAAACGATGTCTAAATAGAAGTTGTTGAGTTGCTTGC
>JBFYPV010000081.1:0-12070 GCA_041303085.1 Crocinitomicaceae bacterium | reverse complement strand
CCCTCAAGGATTTTTGATGCTGCACTTACTTTGTGGTCTTTGTAGCAGATGTTGTCTTTGATGCCAATAATGACACCCGCCAACTGACCTGCTGTGCCGGCTTGAATTTTTTGATCGACTAACTGTGCTTGAGCACGCGCTGAGTCGCTAAAAACTTCGAGAAAAGCATTGAGATGCGCGTGCGCTTCTATACGGACGAGGTGCTCCTCAACGAGGTCCAATGCCGTTTTTCCAGAATGCAAGGCGTTCTGAATCTCTGCGATTGTACGGTACATGCAGTTATTTTTCTTCTTTAGAAATTTCAGTAGAAGTTTCTGCAGTGGTGTTTTCGCCTTTAGAAGCGTCTTTGAACTCCTTCACCCCTTTGCCCAAACCTTTCATGAGTTCAGGGATTTTTTTGCCGCCAAAAAATAGCACAACAATTGCAAGGATGAGAAGGATTTCAGTTGGTCCGAATTTGCCCATAATTTCTATTTTTTTGTCTTACAAAACTAATGAAAATAAGCTTTGCACTTGGGGTTTATAATTTTCTTGCCACTTCGACTTCTTCGTAAGCTTCAATGATATCTCCAATTTTGATATCGTTGAACTTATCGATGTTCAGACCACACTCATAGTTGTTTTTGACTTCCTTGACATCGTCTTTGAAGCGCTTGAGAGAGCCTAAGCTGCCTGAATGCACCACAATGCCATCGCGGATGAGGCGAATTTTGGAGCTGCGCTTGATGATGCCGTCGAGAACATAACAACCTGCAATGGTACCAACTTTCGTGATATCGAAGGTTTCGCGTACTTCGGCAGAACCAAGTACTTTCTCTTCGATGTCTGGTGACAACATGCCTTCCATTGCGGCTTTGATTTCTTCAATAGCCTTGTAGATAATGGAGTACATGCGGATATCGATCTGCTCGATTTCGGCCAATTTACGTGCCGATAATGTCGGACGAACCTGGAAGCCAACAATGATGGCGTCTGATGCTGATGCCAAGTTGACATCGGCCTCGGTAATGGCACCCACTCCTTTGTGAACGATATTGATCTGAATTTCTTCAGTAGACAAATTGAGTAAGGAATCGGAAAGTGCTTCGATAGAACCGTCGACGTCACCTTTAACGATGATATTGAGTTCTTTGAAGTCTCCGATAGCCAAACGGCGTCCGATTTCGTCGAGGGTGATGTGCTTGGTGGTGCGCAAACCTTGCTCGCGGTATAGTTGCTCGCGTTTTTGTGCAATTGATTTGGCTTCTTTTTCGTCGTCGAGGACATTGAATTTGTCTCCGGCGCTAGGTGCACCGTTGATCCCTAAAACTGATACAGGTTGCGCTGGGCCAGCTTCTTTGAGCGGCTGTCCGTGTTCGTCTTGCATGGCGCGCACGCGGCCGTAATAACGACCCACGAGAATGACATCGCCGATGCGCATTGTACCCGCTTCGACAAGCATGTTGGTGACGTATCCTTTTCCTTTATCCAAAGAAGATTCAATAACGGTACCTACCGCATTTTTCGTTGGGTTGGCTTTGAGGTCGAGAAGTTCTGCTTCGAGGAGAACTTTGTCGAGGAGTGCGTCTATGTTGAGGTTCTGTCTAGCAGAAATTTCTTGAACTTGGTATTTGCCTCCCCAGTCTTCGACGAGGATGTTCATGGCAGAAAGTTGTTCGCGGATGCGGTCTGGGTTGGCTCCTGGTTTGTCGATTTTGTTGATCGCAAAAATCATTGGAACGTTTGCAGCCTGTGCATGCGAAATAGCTTCTTTGGTTTGCGGCATGACGTCGTCGTCTGCTGCCACAATAATGATGGCAACGTCCGTAACTTGTGCACCGCGAGCACGCATCGCCGTAAAGGCTTCGTGACCTGGTGTATCGAGGAAAGTCATTTTGCGGTCATCCTTGAGCGTAACAGAATACGCACCGATGTGCTGCGTGATTCCTCCGGCTTCACCTTCTGTAACGTTGGCGTTACGGATGCGGTCTAGTAAGGATGTTTTACCGTGGTCAACGTGACCCATGACGGTAATGATTGGCGGACGAGAGATGAGGTCTTCGGGTTGATCTTCGATGACCAAAATGGCATCTTGTAACTCAGCGCTGATGAATTCGGTGTCAAAACCAAATTCGTCGGCGACAATTTGAATGGTTTCGGCGTCTAGACGCTGGTTGATAGAGGCAAAAATACCCAATGACATACACACAGAGATGACTTGTGTAGGTTGTATGTTCATCATGGATGCCAACTCAGAAACCGTAACAAACTCAGTGAGCTTGAGTGTTTTCTCTTCGAGTTCAGCCATTGCCATTTCTTCTTGGCGACGTTGTGCGTAGTTATCCCGTTTTTGACGGCGATTTTTGGATGCTTTCGACTTACCACCTTGGTTAGATAAACGCGCAAGGGTGTCTTTGATCTCTTTTTGGATGTCGTGCTCAGAAATTTCGGCTTTCGCAGCTTTAGGCTTGTTCGCCGTTGCTGGCGTATTGCTTACCTCTACCTTTTTGATGCGCTTGCGTTTGCGCTTGTTGTTTGCATCTTCTGAAGAAGAGGCAACAGGCGTGCGGGGACGCGCAACAGGTAGTTCGATTTTACCCAAAACTGTTGGGCCAGAAAGTGTCTGGCGGGCAACGCGAATGGTTTCGATTTCTGGGGCTTTAGCCACAACTGGTTCTTTGACCTCCGGAGCAGGCGCTGGATCCGGTGTTGGTGTTGGTGCAGGTGCAGCAACTGGTGCTTTAGGGGCAACTGGCGCAGCCTGAACTGGTTTTTCTGGCGTTTTTTCTTTTTTCTTGTCTGGACGCGTGCGTTGGTTGATGGCATCTAGGTCGATTCTACCAACTACGTTGACTTTATTTTCTGACGGCGCTGGCGCTTCTTCTGCGATAGGCGCTGGCGCTTCTTGAACAGGAGCTGCTTCAACTACTTCTTCGACTTTAGGCTCAGGTGCCTTTTGCGGTGTTTCGCTCAAGACCTGACGCTTGATTTCTTCGAGATTGATGTCGTCTTCGTCCTCGTCGTCTACAACTGGAGTCGGATTGACTTCTTCTTGTGTTTTGTCTTTCAAAGACAAAGACTCTCGCTTCTCGCGACGCAAAGCAGACTTAGACTGCTCTTTCATGCTTTGGTCTGCAGCGTATTCTTGGCATAGAATGTCATAATGCTCCTGCTCCAAACGCGAAGTTGGAGTGGGGTCTATGACAATGCCTTTTGAACCCAAGAACTCGACGATTGTCGGTATTCCTACATTCAATTCTCCTGCTGCTTTTCCTAAACGAATCGGTTTTCCCGCCATAATCTACTGTTGCGCTCCTTATTGGTATTAAAGTTATTCAAATTCCGCTCTCAAAATACGGAATACTTCTTCGATGGTTTCTTTTTCGAGGTCGGTTCTCGAAACGAGGTCTTCGACGCTGATTTCAAGCACTGATTTTGCGGTATCGCAACCAATGGCTTTGAGTTCATCGATGATCCAGCTATCGATCTCATCTGCAAATTCTTCGAGGTCGACGTCTTCGATATCGACTTCGCCATCTCTGTACACATCGATTTCAAAACCGCACAATTTGCCAGCTAGCTTGATGTTGTTTCCGCCTTTACCGATGGCCAAGGAAACTTGGTCTGGTTTCAAGAAGACTTTGACGCGTTTTTCGTCTTCTAAGATTTCCATTGAAGTAATCTTAGCTGGCGAAAGCGAACGCTGAATTAGCAATTGCTGATTGGATGTATAGTTGATGACGTCGATGTTTTCATTGCGGAGTTCGCGGACAATACCGTGAATTCTCGAGCCTTTCATACCGACACAAGCACCAACTGGGTCAATGCGGTCGTCGTAAGACTCCACTGCAACTTTAGCGCGCTCTCCTGGCTCGCGGACAATCTTTTTGATGGTGATGAGGCCGTCAAAGACTTCTGGAACTTCGAGTTCAAATAAGCGCTCTAAGAATTCTGGTGCGGTGCGTGAAAGGATAATGACAGGGGTACTGTTGCGCATGTCTACTTTTGCAACAACTGCGCGTACAGATTCGCCTTTTTTGAAGAAATCTGATGGAATTTGCTCTGATTTAGGCAAAATGAGCTCGTTGTTGTCGTCGTCCATGATGAGGATTTCTTTTTTCCAAACTTGATAGACTTCTCCGGTAACGATTTCGCCGATGCGCTCTTTGTATTTGTTGTAGAGTTGGTCTTTTTCAAGCTCCATGATGCGCGAAATGAGGTTTTGACGCAAAGCCAAAACATTGCGACGACCAAAATCGGCAAATTTGAATTCTTCTGTTACTTCTTCACCGATTTCAAAATCTGGTTCGATTTTGATGGCATCTGAATAAGCAATTTCCGTATTCGGATCTTCAACTTCACCGTCGTCTACGATTTCTTTATTCAAGAAAATCTGAACGTCTCCCTTATCGATATTGACAACGATATCGATGTGTTCGTCGGTGTTGAACTTCTTTTTGAGCATGGCACGAAAGACGTCCTCGAGGACGTGCTGCATCGTTTGTTTGTCAATATTTTTTAGTTCCTTAAACTCCGAGAATGAGTCAACAAGTTCCAAACTGTTCATGGTGCTTATTTAAATGAAATTACAATTTTTGCTTCTTTTATTTGATTGTAGGGCAGCTCGATAAATTCTTCTACCCAAACTTTTTTCTTTTTTGCTTCGTCGCGTCTTTGAATCCGTTGCTTAAAAACAAGGTTTTCGTCGGACATTTTCAATAACTCTGCCTCAAACTGCTCACCGGTTTCAGGAGTAACCTTAAAACTGCGGCCTACATTTTTAGCAAACTGATTGATGTGGCGAACTGGTTTGTCTAAACCTGCCGAAGAAACGTGCAGTTCGAAATCGGTTTGTTCGCGATCGAGGTTGTGTTCGATGTTGCGCGATACGGACATGCAATCATGGACACTTACGCCGCCTTTGAGTTTGTCTAATTCTACGTGAATGACATTGGTTGGCGAAATGCGCAAATCGACAACATAGAGGCCGTTATCTAGCTCGGCTATGCGTTCGTCAATGAGTGCTTGTATCAACTTTTGATCTAACATATTGTTCAGTTCTTAACTTTGCAGTGCTTAGAGAAAAAAAGAGGGGACTTGCGTCCCCTCGTTCCTATCATCCACAAATGTGATGCAAATATAGGCATTTTAAATTAATCCACAAAATCAACGCGTATCTTTGCCTTATGTTAGTAGAAATTGAAGATAAAATTGTCTCCACCCAAATCTTTGAACGACAATTCGTTTGCGACCTCACTGCCTGCAAAGGCGCCTGTTGCATAGAAGGCGATAACGGTGCGCCCGTAACGGCCGAAGAAGTGCAAATTATCGAGACACATCTGCCACAAATTCTTCCTTTCATGCGGCCTGAAGGTATCGCAGCGGTGCAAGCACAAGGGGTGGCTTATCTAGACCACAACCTCGAGCCCGCCACAACACTTGTCAATGACGCAGAATGTGCTTTTGTCTTTTTTGACGACGCCGGTATTGCCAAATGTGCCATTGAAAAAGCACAGCGCGAAGGTCACATCGACTTTCTCAAGCCTATTTCTTGTCACCTCTACCCTATCCGCACGAAACAATTCCAAGATTATACCGCACTCAATTATGAAAAGTGGGATATCTGCGAACCAGCCTGTGCATGTGGAGAAAAACTCGAAGTTCCCGTCTATAAATTCCTTAAAGAACCGCTAAAGAGAGCTTTTGGCGAGGACTTCTACAAAGAGTTAGAGCATGTAGCCTCCGAATTGGGTGACCACTGGAGCGAGTAAGCCAAACGCTATAGCGACTTTCCAAATAATTGATCTTTCTATTAAAAAAATCCTCCAGGATTTTGAGACACAAAAAAGGCCCGATTGAATCGGGCCTTTTTAATGTAGTAGTTCATTGAATGCTAATGCTCTTCTTCACCTTCTTCTAAAGGTGTGATTTGCGTAATGTAATCTTGTGACGCTCCTGGCTTGGAGTAGTCATAAGGCCAACGGTGCACGACTGGCAAATCTCCAGGCCAGTTGCCGTGGATGGCTTCAACTGGAGTTGTCCATTCGAGGGTTGTAGCATTCCAAGGGTTTTGAGGCGCTTTAGGACCTCTAAAAATACTATAGAAAAAGTTGAACAAGAAGATCACTTGACCAAGTGCAGCTAAAATTGCGAATATTGTAATGATTTGGTTCAAGTCAACCATCAATTCAAAAGAGTTATTGTCAAACTCACTATATGCAGAATAGTCATAGTAACGTCGTGGCGCACCAGCTAAACCTACGAAGTGCATTGGGAAGAATACTCCATAGGCACCAACGAGTGTAACCCAGAAATGAGCATAACCCAAACGCGTGTTCATCATGCGGCCAAACATTTTAGGGAACCAGTGGTAAACACCTGCTAACATGCCGAATACTGCGGACATACCCATTACAATGTGGAAGTGAGCTACAACAAAGTAGGTATCGTGCAACATGATGTCCAAAGCGGAGTCAGCAAGGATGATACCCGTTACACCACCCGTGATGAATGTAGAAACCAAGCCGATTGCAAATAGCATGGCTGGCGTAAGTACGAGAGAGCCTTTCCAAAGTGTAGTGAGGTAGTTAAACACTTTTACCGCAGAAGGAATGGCAATCAATAGGGTTGTGAATACAAAGACACTTCCTAGGAATGGGTTCATACCCGTTACAAACATGTGGTGACCCCATACAATGAAGGATAAGAAACCAATAGCTAGAATAGATGCGATCATGGCTTTGTAACCAAAGATTGGCTTGCGCGAGTTGGTTGCAATAATTTCTGAAGACAAACCAAGCGCTGGTAAGAGTACGATGTATACCTCAGGGTGACCCAAGAACCAGAACAAGTGTTGGTAAAGAATTGGTGATCCACCGTGGTTGGTCAACATTTCGCCACCGACAATGATGTCAGAAAGATAGAAAGACGTACCCATTAAACGGTCCATAGTCAAAAGCAAAGCTGCAGACAACAATACCGGGAAGGAAAGCACACCTAAAATAGCTGTTACGAAGAAAGCCCAAATAGTAAGTGGCATGCGTGTCATGGTCATTCCTTGTGTACGCAAGTTGATGATCGTTACAATGT
This sequence comes from Crocinitomicaceae bacterium, assembly GCA_041303085.1. Taxonomy (GTDB): domain Bacteria; phylum Bacteroidota; class Bacteroidia; order Flavobacteriales_D; family Crocinitomicaceae; genus UBA952. The sequence goes on along the minus strand of JBFYPV010000081.1, from coordinate 5,002 downwards.
AGTTAAGTGAACCGATCAAAGAAGATGCGATGAAGATGGTCATGGATACCAACCAGAGCGTCATACCTAAGCCCGAACCTGAAACGGCTTGTGGCAAGGCAGACAAAGGCGGGTAGACTGTCCAGCCTGCCATTGCTGGCCCCGACTCGACAAACAAAGAAATCAACATAATCACCGAAGACAGCGCAAACATCCAATAAGAAAGCATGTTTAAGAAACCTGAGGCCATGTCTCGGGCACCTAATTGCAACGGTATAAGGATATTTGAAAAAGTGCCGGATAAACCACCTGTCAATAAAAAGAAGACCATGATGGTTCCGTGGATGGTTACCAAACCAAGGTACATATCTTCTTTAAGCACGCCGTTAGGAGCCCATTTCTCACCTAAAAAGAAAGAGAGGAAATCAGAGCTTTCTCCTGGCCATGCCAATTGAATTCTAAATAAGATGGACAACATCATTGCCACGAGACCCATAAAGACAGCAGTCATTAAGAACTGCTTGCCAATCATTTTGTGGTCTTGCGAGAAGATGTACTTAGAAATGAAATGCTCCTCATGATGGTGGTGATCCTCATGATGTCCGTGTGCGTGTGCGTCGTGTGAAGCCATTATTTATTGTTTTATCGTTTCTAAAATTATTTCATTGTAACAACTGCCGTGGTATCTACAGCTGTGGTATCTGCAGGAGCAGCAGCCACTGGAAAGTATTGGTCTTTGAAAGTTGCTTTTTTCTTGCCATCCATCCATTTTTTGTAAGCTGGTTTGTCAAGTACAACAACTATCATTTTCATTTTGTAGTGTGCACCACCACAAATTTTGTTACACATCAAGATGTAGTTGAACTTTTCATCGTTCTTTTCGCGACGCATTTCGGCAGTCGTTTTGTTTGGTGTGAACTTCAAGCGTGTAGCCATTCCTGGAACAGCGTTCATCTGAGCGCGGAAGTGTGGGAAATAAGCCGAGTGAATGACGTCTTTGGAGCGCAAAGCTATTTCGTATTCCTGACCTTTACACAAATAGAGCGTATCTTTTTGAATGATGTCGTCCCAAGCACTTGCGTCAAGCTTAGCGTTGTGGTTTTGCTTCATTTGGGTCATGAAACGGTACAAACGCTCTTTTCTAGATAAGTCTGTTCTTAAGACGTTCAAGGTAGAGTCGCTAAATACGGTGTCGCGGTTATTTAACAATTTTTGAAGACTGCGGATACCCGTTGAACCGTTGAGCATGTTGTTCAACGAAGAATCGATTGTATTAGTCGTCAAAAGCGCCAATTCGTTGTTGTCTAAAGTGAGTTTGTAATCGTACAAACCAAGCGTGTTGTCAGCACCCGCATAGCGTGCAGTCCAGTCAAATTGCTTAGAGAACAACTCGATTTTCTCTGCCTCTGGTTTAGAAGGGCCGGAAAGACGGTTCCAAGTCTGTAAACCTAAAATGATGATCACTGCCAATACAATAGCCGGGACAACAGTCCAGAGCATTTCTAGTTTGTTGTTGTGCGGATAGTAAAAAGCTGGAACGCCTGGCTTTCTGACATAACGCCAAGTAAAGTAAAACAACAAGAAGTTTGTGAAAAAGAAAATGGCAACAACAATTACAAAGTTCAGGTTCAATAACCAATCCATTTCTACACCTTCATCTGAAGCAGCTGAGCCACGACCCGTCCAACCATAAGTGGTCATGAGGTAAATGAAAAAAGCAAAAAACGCGATCATAAAGCCAAACATCATTCTGGCATTTAGATTGTTGTCTCGGTTAGAAATCTCGTGCTCTTCGTTCTTGCGCAACTTGGCTGAGATTTCATAGATACGCACGAGTTGTGCGACGGCGATAGCGCCTAAAACAATGACAAGTAAAATGATTAATTTATTTTCCATGACTTTTTAGATTGTCTTCAAATTAAATTTCGTGGTGGTTACTTTCATCCAAGAATGGGTGGTTAACAGGCGTCAGCGGTGCTTTTGTTAGGTTGCGTAACACAACAAAAATAAATACACCAGCCATTAACAAAGCCATTCCAATTTCCAATGCGCCAATTTTTGCATTTGCACCAAGGGCGCCAGCAGAAATCATGATGTAAACATCTAGCCAGTGACCCATTAAAATCATGAGACCAACAAAAACAAGGATGCCTGCATTGCGCTTTGCATCGCGCGACATTAAGATCAACATCGGGAAAGCAAAATTGATAATGAACATACCGAAGTAAAGGTATTTGAACTCAGCGATTCGCAGCTGGAAGTATACGACCTCTTCACCGATATTGGCATACCAGATGAGCATGAATTGTGAAAACCACATGTAAGACCACAAGAAAGAAGTAGCAAATGCCCACTTACCTAAGTCGTGGATGTGAGAATCGTTTACGTTTGGAAGGTGTCCTAATTTCTTAAGGTAAAGTGTAGTGAGGATCAAAACGACCATCGTTGAACACCACATACCTGCAAAAGTATACCAGCCAAAAAGTGTAGAGAACCAGTGCACGTCGATAGACATGATCCAGTCCCATGCAGAAGTAGAACTGAAAACTGCAAAGAACACCAAGAAGGTAGCTCCTTTTTTGTAGTTCTTGAAGTGTAGTTCGGTACCACCAACTTTATCTTCTTCTAATGAACGATTTCTAAAACCTCTCCAAAACAAGAAATAAGTAGTGAAATAAGCAATCGTTCTGATCCAAAAGAATGGTTTGTTTAGATACGCTGCTTTATGGCGAACCATTTCATCGTGCGCTTGCACTTCAGGATCCATCCAAGAGTAGATGTGTGCACCGTCAGCAAAGGTGATGATCAACAAAACAGTACCGAGGATGATCATACCTACTGGCAAGAAACCAGCTACTGCTTCAATTACACGCTTAATTGCAGCATACCAACCTGTTTCAGTAGCATACTTAAGTGATAAAAAGAAGAGTGCACCTAAACCAAGGGCAAAAAAGAAGAACCCGCTGATGAGGCCGGAGGCCATGAAACGAGTTAAGAAGTGGTGATCGGTTGCCGTGAGCGCAGCACCGATAATTGTAAGGAGCGCACCCAAGCCCATCAGGCCAAATGCTAAGTTTTTCGCTTTTTTGGTGATTTGAAATTCCATTGCTCTTCTTGATTAATTCGCGTTTGTGGTGTCTGAAACAGGTGCTGCAAGCGCTACACCAGAGGCGTCAAATTTGCCATAGTTTGCATCTTGTAGTCGACGGATGTAGTGAACGATAGTCCAAATCTCTTTTTTGTTGAGAATAGAACCGTGAGCACCCATCATTCCTTTACCATAATAAATAGAGTAGAACATTTGGCCTTCAGTTGCTGCCAAACCAACGTAGTTTGGAACCCCTGCGTAAGCACCACTTGCCACCATTGGACCGTTACCGTCACCTTTTTCACCGTGGCAGTGCTGACACATTGCAGTGAAAAGCTCTTTACCTTTGGTAATGACTGTTTCGGCGTTTGTAGCGTTGAGCATTAATGGGTTTTTATCACCTACAGCCAATGTGTATTCATCGGTGCTGGTGTAGTCCCAACCGTACAAGCCGTGTGTTTCGCGGAAAGCGACATTTGGCTTGCGGAAATAAGGCAACATTAATTTGACTTCAGATGAGTCTGTACCATAGAAAGGAATGGTATTGCGCGGTGGTGTCATGGCAGACAAGCGACCTTTTAAATTGCCGTTGATTCTGCCGCGCACTTCTCCGTAATCTACATAGGTTTCAATACCAGGAGTGCGGTACATATCTGGGGCATATTCTAAACCTGGGCTGTCGGCATTAGACACGCAGGAGTTTAATAGCAATGACATCGTCAAGGCTGCTCCACTAAATGCTGTGTAAACGATTTTTTTCATGTGGCCCTGTACTTATTTAATTTCTTTTTTATCCAATTCGAGGTAGCCGATTTCTTGCAACATGCCGTCGAGCTCTGCCTCAGTTACGTTGTGGTTTTCGCTCAAGCGGATTTCCATAACGAATTTGTCATCGGTAGTGCGCGGATCAGGATTCTGAGCTGGCATACCCGGCAAGGTTTTGTTGCGAAGCAAATAAGTAATAGCCATACCGTGTGCAGCACACATTACCGTAAACTCAAAGCTGATCGGTACAAACGCCAACATATTATCTAGATAAGAGAAGTTAGGTTTACCACCGATATTCATTGGCCAGTCCACGATCATAAAAAAGCGCATTCCAACAGTTGCAAGCGTTAAGCCTGTAAGACCGTATAGAAAGGCCATGATACCTAAGCGTGTGTTCTTCACACCGATAATTGGATCAATTCCGTGGATAGGAAATGGAGAGAAAACCTCATTGATTTTTACTCCTTTTGCGACGAGCTGCTTGGCACTGTTTTTCAGTACTTCATCGTCATCATACATTACGTATAGAACTTTATCTGACATAGCCTTTGCTTAATGATGTTTGTGATAATCTGGAGACTCTTTGTAAGACTGACCTGAGCCTTTCAAAATTGTTTTGACTTCGTTGAGTGCGAGAACCGGGAAGAATCGCGCAAACAATAGGAAGAAAACAAAGAATAAACCAATTGTACCAATGTAAACTGCGATATCGATGTGGCTTGGGAAGTGCATGCTCCAAGCTGCAGGAATGTAATCGCGGTGAATAGACGTAACGATGATCACGTAACGCTCAAACCACATACCGATGTTCACGACAATCGAAATGAAGAAGGTGAACAACAAGCTGCGACGTAACGGACGGAACCACATGAGCTGCGGAGAAACCACGTTACAAGTCATCATTGACCAATAAGCCCACCAGTAAGGACCAGTAGCGCGGTTGATGAACGCGTAAGACTCATACTCCACACCTGAATACCAAGAGATGAAAAGTTCAGTGATGTAAGCTGTACCTACAATTGAACCTGTTACCATGATAACGATGTTCATGTACTCGACGTGCTTGGTGTGGATGTAAGCTTCTAGGCCCATTGCCTTGCGCATGATGAGCAAAAGCGTTTGTACCATAGCAAAACCAGAGAATACCGCACCTGCCACAAAGTATGG
>JBFYPV010000080.1:0-3135 GCA_041303085.1 Crocinitomicaceae bacterium | reverse complement strand
TTCACCACGGTACCCAAGAAGAACTCTGGGCCGACTGCGGCTTTGATACTCAGTCTATTATCCAGACGATCTCCACTATTTTTCAACTCAACCAAGAAAAAATTACGCAGCAACATGTCGGCTAAAACCAAATTATTGTAATTTGGACCAAAACTTATACGACTGCCATGCAAAAAACAAACTACAGTGCCTTCGGGACGCTGATCGTCATCTTTTTCTTTTGGGGCTTTGTAGCCGCGAGTAACGACATCCTCATTCCCGTTTTCAAAAAAGCACTTGACCTCAAACAAAGTGAGGTACTCTGGATTCAAAATACCTTTTATGTAGCCTACACAGTGGGCTCACTGATTTACTTTGCAACCTCGTCTCTACTCAAAAGAGACTTATTCAATAAAATTGGATACCGCAATGGCTTGGCTTTGGGCCTTTTGGTTTCTGCGCTCGGAACTTTATTGTTTATCCCTGCCTCCACGAATGGAGGGTCATTTGCGATGTTGTTGGGCGGCTTATTTATTGTTGGTTTAGGTTTCTCGTTTCAGCAAATGGCGGCAAACCCACTCGCTATTCAAATGGGCGACCCAGCCAAAGGCAATGTGCGCTTGAGTATGGCCGGTGGCATCAATAACCTCGGCACCACAATTGGGCCAGTTATTGTGTCTTATGCCATTTTCGGAAACGCTTCTAGCGGAGAAACCACCCTCGACCTCGCTTCTGTCCAAACACCTTATTTGGTATTGGGTATCGTTTTTGTCTTAGCGGCACTATTTTTCAAGTTTTCTAACCTGCCTGATCACATCGGCGAAGACAACCAAAATGAGCCGGGTCAAGTACTCAGTACGTTGCGCGAACCGCAAGTGCTTTTGGCCATGATCGCCATATTTGTTTATGTAGGTGTTGAAGTCGCTACGGCAAGTAACTTGCCCGAATTCATGAAACAAAACCTCGGCAAAAAAGAAAGTGAAGTCGCACCTTTTGTGTCTTTGTTTTGGGCCAGCATGATGATCGGCCGTTGGGCCTCAGCTGCAGGTGTATTCGAAAAATCTAAACTATTCAACCGCCTAATGGGTATTTTCTTGCCCATAGTAGCCTTTGGTATTTTTGCACTTGCCAACACAATTGGTGGCTCTGATGTCTCCTCCTACTGGGGTTACATTGGATTGGTTTTTGTGCTGATTGCAGCCGATTTCATTTCCAACGGTAACCCTGTGCGTCAAATCATCCTTTATTCTTCACTTGGTTCTTTGGCCCTCATCATCGGTATTTTCAGTTCGGGGTATGTCAGTGTATTTGCCTTCATTTCTGTGGGCTTATTTTGTAGTACGCTGTGGCCTTGTATCTTTACCTTGGGTATTGCAGGAATGGGCAAGCGCACCAATACGGCCTCTAGTTTACTGATCTTGATGATCATGGGCGGTGGCTTCGTCACTTTGGCCCAAGGAACCTTAGCTGCCGACAACTTATTAGGTATCCAGCAATCCTACTGGGTTGGGGTTCTGTGCTTTGCTTACCTCATTTATTTTGCAATTCGCAGTTCAAGTATCCTCAAAAGCAAAGGAATTGATACCTTTGAAACCGCAAAAAGCGGACACTAATGGGAATGTACAAAATAGAATTTCACGACTTTTTTACTGCAGCCTTTTCTGTAGACTGCATTATTTTTGGCTATGAAGCAGGGCAAATCAAGGCGCTCCTTATCAAGCGTGCCATGGAGCCCTACGAAAATTTTTGGGCGATTCCCGGCGATTTAGTCTACCCCGACGAAGATTTGCCGGTTGCTGCAGAACGCATCTTAAAAGAACTCACGGGCCTTGATCACATCCAAATGCACCAATCGCAATCTTTTGGACACCCCAAAAGACACCCGCAAGGACGCGTCATTACCATTGCCCATTTTGCACTTGTGCGCATCGAAGATTTTCAGGTAAAAGCTTCTTCTTGGGCCGATGACATCAGTTGGGTACCGCTCAATGAAGTGCCGGCCTTGGCTTTTGACCACAATCATATCTTAGAAAGCACCTACGAAATGCTCAAGCAAAAACTTCAAACAGAACCCATTTGCTTTGATTTATTGCCGGAGCGCTTTACGCTCAATGAGTTTCAGCAGCTCTATGAATTTGCTTTCGAGCAAGAAATGGACAAAGCCAACTTCAGAAAAAAAATCAAGTATATCCCGCTTATAGCGCTCAACGAAAAACAAAAGAACGTCAAACACCGACCAGCCAAACTCTTCACCTTTGACCGCGACACCTACCAACAACGTTTGCTAGCGAACGAGTATAGCTTCAAAATGTAAAATTATTTCACTTATTGTATTTTTTACAATAATGTTTGTATCTTCGACTATCGCTTTCACTCATTGAAGGGCGTTAAACAGGTTAATAATCAAGGAAACGGAGAGGAGTGTCTCCGTTTCTTATTTTATATAACCCTGTTTTTCAGATACTTAACAAAACTTATTGTTATTTGTACAATAATTTAATTTTTGCTTATATTTATCCCACTCTAAAACTAAATACAACATGATCAGAAAACTCGTCATGGCACTACTATGTAGCATAGGTGTCGCGCAGGTCTATGGGCAGTCCGTCAGCGGAACCGTTTTGAACGAACGCTCCGAAGGGATCCCATACGTGAAAATCACATTGAAAAGCAACAACAAGCTTCTTTTAAGTGATGGCAAAGGCTTTTTTCAAATTCAAGTCGCTAATCTAGACACCGAAGTGCTTGTTTTCAGCGCAATGGGTTATCAAAAACTCGAATTGCCGGTTCAAGGCAAAACCAACCTAACCGCAGTGCTCAAAGAACTCGTCCAAGACACCAAAGACGTTGTAGTGGTCGGTTACGGTACTTCCAAAACCAAAGAACTCACCGGTGCGACCTCAAAAGTAAAGGGCGAAGACATCGAAAAAATGAACATGACCCGCATGGACCAAGCCCTACAGGGACAGGTTTCAGGCGTCACGGTATCTAGCAATTCTGGCTCACCAGGCGGATCCTCTAACATCCGCATCCGCGGTTTATCTACATTCGGCGACAACGACCCACTCATTTTGGTCGATGGCGTTGTCTACGATTCCGAAGGCCTCAATGCCCTCAACCCCTCAGATATCAAATCGATTAACGTACTCAAAGATG
>JBFYPV010000079.1:0-5076 GCA_041303085.1 Crocinitomicaceae bacterium | reverse complement strand
GAGAGTAAGAACCATTCGTTGGTGAAGGCTTTGACATTGGCAATTCCCGTAAGCGCTTCTTCTAAGATGGAATTGGAAGTGGCGATATAATCTTGTGCTTCTTTGCTGAGCTTGCGGATGTAACGACCAAAAAACACAGCTACAATAGCCATAACAGGTACTGTGGCGAGCATGATCAAGGAAAGCTTCCAGGAAATGAAAAACAAAAAAGCGATGCCGCCAAACACAATGATGATTTGTCTGAAGAATTCGGCAATTGTAGTGCGGAGTACTTCTTGAATTTGCGCGATGTCGGAGGCCACCCGCGAAGTGAGCTCCCCTACCTTTTGGCGATTAAAAAAGTCCATGGGCATATAGACCAAGCGCTCAAAAGCATCGTTGCGCATGTCGCGAAGGGCATTTTCGGTAACGTTGTTGAACAACACTACGCGAACAAAAGAAAATACACTCTGGAAAAAGAACAAAATAAAGAGCGCAAACGCGATTTGATTGACGTTGGAGAGGTCGATGAGGCGAATGGCTTGCTCTGGGTTAGAAGTTGCTCCTGAACTGCCCAAAAGCTTGCCCATCAAATAAGGAAAGACCAAACCGGCAGAGGTACTGAGGACCAAGAAAATCCAACCTATAAAGTACATGCCTGCGTAGGGCTTGAGGTACTTTAAAAAACGTGCAGCCTTGCGCCAGCTGTCTTTGGTTAATTTTACTTTGGGTTCTTTATTTTTCTTGGGTCTCATCATGGCTATGGCGCTTTGCACTACAAAAATAACTTGCTTTCTTGGGGCAATGGCTTTTTTTAACGATTTTTGTCGAAAGAATTTGAAATTCTAAAAAATATAGTATCTTTGCATCCCTAAAACATTACAAATAACGACACGATATGAAAAGAACGTTTCAACCATCGGTAAGAAAAAGAAGAAACAAACATGGATTCCGTAGCCGTATGGCCACAAAAAACGGTCGTCGTGTATTGGCTGCGCGTCGTCGCAAAGGCCGTAAAGTCTTAACTGTATCTGACGAACCAATGCACAAGCGTTAATCCGTTCAGCAACTATAAACTTGCCCTGTCCTTTTGGTCAGGGCTTTTTTTTGCCCCATTTTTCGCACCCACCTCTTCCCAAGGTTATATCCCTTGACAAATCCTTAAGCAGAAATACTAAAGCCATAAAAAAGGGCCGCTATGCGGCCCTTATGTCTTTCCAAAATTGTTGACTGATGGAAAGGAGGAATTATGCAGGAACTTTGGGAGCAGCAGCAAGAATGCTGGCATCGGTTTGTGCGGCAAACTTCTCGAAGTTCGCGACAAACTTAGCCGCTAAGCTCGCAGCAGTTTGATCGTATAGGGTTTTGTCTGCCCAAGTATTGCGCGGGTTGAGCAACTCTGCTGGAACGCCTTCACAAGCCGTTGGGAAGGAAAGTTCAAAGAAAGGCATTTGCTCATAAGCTACATTATTGAGTTTTCCGGTGAGCGCTGCGGTGATCATGGCACGTGTGTAAGAGAGCTTCATGCGCGAACCCACACCGTAAGAACCACCAGACCAACCGGTATTGATGAGCCAAACATTGATTTCAGTACCCTCTAATTTTTCGCCGAGTAATTTGGCGTATTGTGCGGGGTGCAAAGGCAAGAAAGCAGCGCCAAAACCAGCAGAGAAAGTTGTAGTTGGTTCGGTAATACCTACTTCGGTACCGGCAACCTTTGCAGTGTAGCCAGACATAAAGTGATACATCGCTTGCGCTTTAGTCAGTTTGGAGATCGGAGGCAAGACACCAAAAGCGTCAGCGGTCAAGAAGAAGATATTCTTTGGTGCTGCACCAATCGAAGGTGTGGCAATGTTGTCGATATGATGAATCGGGTATGAAACGCGTGTGTTTTCGGTAATGCTGCCGTCGGTGTAATCTGGCGCAGAAGACTCTTGGGGGAACCCAACGTTTTCTAGCAAGGCGCCAAAGCGAATGGCATCGTAAATTTGAGGTTCTTTTTCGCGAGATAAATCGATGGTTTTGGCATAGCAGCCACCTTCGAAATTAAAGACGGTGTTGGCGCTCCAGCCGTGCTCGTCGTCGCCGATGAGGCGGCGATTTGGATCTGAAGAGAGGGTTGTTTTACCCGTTCCGGACAAACCAAAGAAAATGGCGGTGTCGCCGTCTTGACCAATATTAGCTGAACAGTGCATCGAAAGCACGTTCTTTTCGTGAGGCAAGATGAAGTTGAGGGCAGAGAAAATCCCTTTTTTGATTTCACCAGTGTAACCAGTGCCTCCGATGAGGATCATTTTTTTGGTGAAGTTGAGAATGGCAAAGTTGTGCTGACGCGTGCCGTCTATGGCAGGATCTGCTAAAAAGCTAGGCGCGCAGACGATGTGCCACTCGGGCGTGAAGTCTTCGATTTCGTGGGCGTCTAAACGCAAAAACATGTTGTGCGCAAATAAACTAGACCAAGGCAACTCAGCCACGACACGGATATTAGTACGGTAAGCAGGGTCAGCACACGCATATACATCGCGCACATAAATGTCTTGTTCTGCTAAATGTGCTTTCATGCGCTCGTAAAGTGCATCAAATTTTGCAGGTTCAAAACCAATGTTGACATCGCCCCACCACACAGCATTTTCTGTAACGGCGTCGCGTACAATAAAGCGGTCTTTAGGAGAACGACCTGTAAATTCACCAGTTTCAATAGCGAGGGCTCCGGTATCAGTCAGCATGCCTTCACCCAAAATGATGCAGTCTTCGACGAGTTCTGCTGGGGTGAGATTCCAGAATTGGTCGCCTGTTTGAGACAAACCAATGCTTGCGGCGAGGTCGGCATTTTTTCCGAATTTTCCGTGTAATTCCATTTTACTTTTTTAAGAGTTTGACTCGGCAAAATTACGACGCTTTGTGAACCCAAATCATGATATATATTAGGTTTTTGTACACAGCACATGTTATTAAATGTGAAGAACTTAATTTGATTTTTTAAAGAAAAATGCGTATATTAAAGTAAGTGTCAGAACTACACTTTGTGTTTTGAAAAGCGCATAATTATAGCTAGTTTTGAAACAAATGACACGCATGCGCCTCTTCTCCTCCCTTATTGTTGTTTCGCTGCTCGGCTTTGCCTTGACGCGTTTCTATTCCGATCAAAAAACGACGGAAAATAAATCTAAATTCAAACATGAGCTCCCCACTAAATGGATAGGTGCCGCTTTTTCGGATTTGAACACCCAACAACAAACCCAACAAATTCAAGGATTTAGAAAACATATTGAAATTCTTAAAAACAACCAACAGGTGCTGCCTTTGGGTCGTTTGGATCAAAAATTGGCTTGCATGGCGCTGGGTGGTAATTCTTCTGTATTCACGGAAACCCTCAGCCTCTATGCCGACCGCATGGCCTTTTTTGCCGCTGACTCACTGCAAATTCCGGCAGCAGTCTCTAAATTTTATGGCCTGACCGATCCAGAAATTTGCATATTTAGCTTACATGCTGCGGCTCCTCATAGTAACCACATAGAAAAATGGGCGGCTGAAAAAATTGAACTCCTAGACAGCACCGATCAAAACATACTTGTCGTTTTTGGCGAGCATAAAATACTCAAGGATGTAGACACCTCCTTATTTGACGCCATCATTGTTGCGCACGAAAACCACCCGATTGCCCAGGCGCAAATTGCACAGTTGCTCATGGGTGGCAACAGCGCTGCTGGCATTCAAGCCAATGGCAGACTTGGTATTGCGCTGCCAGAAGAACTTGGGATCGCCAGTAAAGACCTCCAAAAACTTGATGTCATTGCACAAAAAGGAATCACCGCGGGCGCTTACCCTGGCTGTCAGGTTTTGGTTGCCGTAGAAGATAAAATCATTTGGCACAAGGCGTATGGAAAGCAAGGTTACGAAACCAACGCACCAGCAATTAATTTGCAGTCTATGTACGACATCGCGTCGGTCACTAAAATTGCCGCTTCTACCCTACTCGCCATGCAACAGCATGCCAAAGGTAAATTTGATTTAGATCGCAGCATTGGCTCCTACATTCCTGAAGTCACTGGCCAAACAGCATTTGGCGCACTCAAAATCAGAGAAATCATGGCGCATCAAGCCGGTCTCACCCCCTGGATTCCCTTTTACAAGCGAACACTCACAGACGGCCAATGGAAACCAACAATCTACCAAACAACTAAATCCGATGGCTTTTCACTTGAAGTTGCCAAAGGAATGTACATGCGCAAAGACTACAAAGACTCTATGTATGCACAAATCATGCGCTCCGAACTCGGGCCCAAGAAATATGTCTATTCTGACCTCTGTTATTACTTCACCCAACCCATTTTAGAGCGCCTCATCGGCGAAAGCCAAGCCAGTTATTTGCGCCGCAATATCTATTTACCCCTCGGACTCAACCGCATGCTTTACCAACCGCTCAAAAGTTTTGCAGACGCTCAAGTGGTGCCTACCGAAGATGATCAAGCTTTTAGAAAACAACTTTTAAGAGGATACGTCCACGACCCAGGTGCAGCCATGTTAGGGGGCGTCGCAGGTCATGCCGGTGTCTTTTCTAATGCATGGAGTTTGGCGCATATCATGCAACTTTTCTTAAACAAAGGGCAAATGGCCGGCATGAACTTCTTCTCTGAAGCCACTTATCAAGAATTCACCAAACAACAATACCCAGGCAACCGCCGAGCAGCAGGTTTTGATCGGCCCACAGCAAGCGGCGGCGGAACCTGCGATGTACTCGCCTCCCAGCAATCTTTCGGACACTCCGGCTTCACGGGCACCCTGGCTTGGGCCGATCCCAAAAACAAAGTCATTTTTATCTTTTTGTCCAACCGCGTTCACCCCAGCCAAGACAACTGGAAACTCCGCGACCTCAATATTCGAACCGACATGCACCATGTGGTGTATGAGGCGTTGGCGAAGAGGGGGTAAAATCCCTACTGATTCACAAAATAAATCGAATTGGCTACCATGAGTTTGCCGCTTTCCCAGAAACCGCGGAAAAGTGGGTTGTCGATGAAATAGACGATGGTGCCGCGGCCGTAAGGTACAGATCCGGCGATGTGCGCTTCGGATTGCTGTGCTTTGACGCGTGCG
>JBFYPV010000078.1:0-3428 GCA_041303085.1 Crocinitomicaceae bacterium | reverse complement strand
AGTGATCCACGATGCTTTTAGATGCACCAACATAAGTAATCGGATCAGTTTCGGAATGAATTTCAAAAAGATGCATGGCTGGAATTTCGTAAGAAAATAGCGCATCGTTTTCGTCGTAACCAGCTAGGGTATAAACGGCATCTGTTTGTTCTTGAACCAACGTAACGGCTGAGGTAATGTCTAGTTCGTCTTCCCAGTCATAGCGCAGGTTGTCGGCAGATTCTTTGCCGCCGTGTTTTTCGTCGGCGAGTTCTTGAGAGAAAAGCTCATTGAGCAAATGGATGTGTATTTTACAGTTCATCTTCGGTGTGTTTTTTCTCTACTTCATTGACTTTAAAAGCAGAGGGGATAAGTTCCGGCACGAGTTTCATGACGATAGGAAGCAAGAGACTGCCGCCTGGCAAGAGAAATAAGGCCAGCGAGGGCATGGATTTTAGGATATCGTAAAATTGGTCTTTGACCTGCTCTTTTTCTTCGGGGCTGAGGTCTTCTTTGGTAGACTTCTGCAAAAGTGCCATCAGGTCTTTGCTTTCGCGCATTTCGGTCAGCAAGCGATCTCTGTTGCGGCCAATAATGCGCAGCCATCTTTTGGAGGTTTCCTTAAAGGCAAAACTCGCTTCGGTAGATTGCTTATAGACCGCAAGTTCCTTGGGCCCACTTTGGGCAATAAATGCCAGACACATCTCTTCTGATAAGAGCATTTGTGTTGTGCTCAAATGCAAAGCACTGCCGAGCACCTCGAGTTTTTGACGTTCTTCAGGAGCAATGGCGTGTGAGCTTTGCAAAAGTAAGTGCCCAAATTCAAAGGTAATTTGCGCCAAAAGTTCGTCTTGAATGAGTTCTTGTTGGAGCAATTTAAAGGGAATACCGATTTGAATACGCTCTAGATAGATATGCTGAAGGTCACGAGGTAAGGCTGCCGAGGCAATAAAGTGCTTGAGTATTTTTCGTTCTTTCTCTTCGACTTTGCCATCCACGAGTGCCACATAAATGAGGCCATTTAAAACGGATGAAGTATAGCGTTCATATTTGTCGAGAAAAGCAGTATGGTCTCCTTCTAAATAGGCGCGAAACAAAATGATATCCAAAAAGATGAAAGCATTGGAGAGGTGCTTGAGCCAGTAATTGGCGCCTAAAAAAGAGCTTTTGATGCCCACTCTAGAGGCCAGCAGTATTTCTAACTTATTGGAGTCTTGTGCCGAGGTTTTGTATTTGAGCCGACCGATGAGGTTGGAGCCTTCGTATCCTTTGTAAAATGACAAAAGGGTAGTGGTGAATTCTTTGAGGTTTGCGGGCTTTTGTTGCTTTCGGATATAGGTGAATAGCAAGGTTTCAAAAAGCAATAATTGAAGTTGCTCATCTGGGTTGAAACTTTTCTTGTCGAGCTTATTGGAGAAAATAAAAGATTTGGCCGTGCCGTAAATGAGCCCGGTTTGATGCGATATAAAGTGGGTGAGGTTGCGCTCTTGCTGGTGAATGAGGTCGTTGTCAATGCCGAAAACGCCGTTGTCGAGCAGCTCGAAGAATTTGGCAATCCAATTTTTGGACCCAGGAGAAAAGTCGATTTTAGTGGAGGACATACCGCACGCTTAAAGCCCATGCAAAGCCAAATTGCAATCGGGGTAGCACATACAGGCCCGGACCTAAATCGAGGGAAACATTGAATGGATAATCTTTGAGTGTATGTTCGAGCCCGATTACAGCGCTTGCACCAAGGCCCAAGCCGCTGGTGTTGGCTTCAAACTGATTCATTTTTCCAAGACCAACATTTGCACCAAAGCCATAATAGTAATCTAAGATATCGTTCAGTTCATTTTGATAATAAGCGTTGCCGTGTAGCCATACAGACCCGGTGTTGCCACCGATTCCGATTTCATAGCCCTGCTGATTGATCCGGTATTTGGCATTGAGGTAAGTCACGCCAGGGCTACCAGTTCTCAAGCCAAGTGCGCTTGTGTAGCGCTGAGCGGATACAGATAGGGTGAACGATAAGCTGAGTAAAAATAATAACGCTTTCATGTGATGAAGTTTAATTCAAATTTAGCGTTTAATACAGCGCGCAAAGCTCAATCTGCGATTAAAAAATACACTTGGGTCTGTTGAAAAGGCTTTGAATTCCAGGATGTAAATTCCGTTCGTCGCAATTGTGCCGTATTCTGTGCTGCCATCCCAGATCAATATGCCTTTTGTTCCAAATAATTCATTGACAACTAGGTTTTTAACTAAGTTGCCACCAAGCGTATAAATTTCGGCTTGCACCAACATATTTGGAACAGGCAATTCGTATTGAATTTCTAAAAAATCGTGGTACCCGTCTTGATCTGGGCTAAATTCTGGTTGGGTAAGGTAAAGCGAGCCAGTTTGTTTGGCGCCAATTTGCTGTGAATTGCTTCGGCCGGGGCTGGCAAACCCCACGTTTTGAGCGGCCGAAAACCAATTATTTGGATTTTGTGTCGGCGCTGTAGCATCCAAACGCTCCAAACTAACACCTTCTGTATCGATAATGAGCGCAGCATGCCAAGTGTCGTTGTAGGTCAATTTGTCTAAGATGCTTCCGTTGCCATATAAGATGCACGTTCCGCTGTCATTGTAAAAGTAGGGAAGGGTTTGAAAAGCGGTCTTTTCACTCGGCGTATTCGGATAAAAATCACTTAAAAAGCTTGTGTCGGGGCAAAGTGCCAAATAATCATGAGGGGAAATGTATGGTTTTGTAAGGTCATAGGTCGTTAGGCCATTACCGATGCTGCACTGTTTCAGATCAAGATATTTCTGACTTGCATTGTAAAGCTCAATGAAATCTGAGCCATTGCTCGGCGGGTCAAATAAAATTTCATTGAGCAGGAGGTCGCCGGGTTGGGGTGCTTCGTAGCGAATGAAAGTCACTTGCTGGTTGCGCGCATTGGCCAAACAATCTTTGAGCACCGCAAACGACACTTCAATGGGCTCACTTTTTGGAATGGGGTTTTCAAATATCAAAAGTAATTGCGCGCCATTTTGGATTTGTAAGTGATGGAGCGCCATTCGTGTAAAAGCGCCCAGATTGTGGTCAAACGAGATGGCGCACAGCGCCAAACTGGCACTGTCCATTGGTTCTGAAAAGACAAATGCAACTTTGTTGGAATCGCGGACTTCTGCAAAACTAATGAACGGTGCAAGTGTATCTGGGGCGGCTTCAAATACCGAATTTTGGAGCCCTGGCGTGCCGCCAAGCTGTGCTTGAGTCGCACGCCAATTATCTGCCGCAGAACACGGATCAAGTAACGAACACCGCTCCAAACTGAAGCCGCCATTCATTTTGACGGAATCTTGGTACCAACTGTTTTGGTAGGCCACCTGATCTATAAGTAGTCCTTGAGCATTCTTGAGCTGAATGGTTTCACCAGTGTTATTCAGGCTGATAAAAGCACTGACTTCAATGGTCTTCGACG
>JBFYPV010000077.1:0-4152 GCA_041303085.1 Crocinitomicaceae bacterium | reverse complement strand
CTTGGGTAATTTGTTTGGACTTAGAGCTTACCGCTACTTCTCCAAAACCAATATACGTATTGTTGAGCAAGCGGTTTTGTTCAATAATTTGATCATCAAATGGCGTTTCGATTTGTTGGATGGCAGCATCTGAATTGATATTGAAAAAATCTCCTTTAGCGCAATCAGCGCCAGCTTTCCAACCTAAATTGATGCCCTGAAGGCGGTCTCCACAAAAAATAGTGCTCACCAAAACGTTTTTTTCTGCCGCGAGTTCGCAGGCAGTTGAAGTCGAAATTGGCCCTTGTTTAAAGGATTCATTACCTGCAATATAAACTAGTTTGAGGTCTTGCGGGCTGTTAGACCAATTGAGTTCTTTAAGCGAAGAAACAATGACTGCAGGACAATATTCTAAGCCTCCACTGGTGCGCAGGCCAAAGAGTTTTTCAGAGACCAAATCGAGGTCTGTTGAAAAATCGAGTTGCTTTCGGATGTAGTTTTGAGTAGCAGCAATAGTGGAATTGCCGTAGTCATACATGGCAATTTCTAAGGTAACCGGAGCGCCTTGATAGGTCAGTGTGGAAGCTTCATTAACAATGGCCCAAATGCGGGCTTTCGCCTGATTGAGCAAACCATCCATGCTATTTGAAGTATCGAAAAGAATAACGAGTTGTACCTTTCTTTGTGCGAATGTTTGCAGCGAAAAAGAAAGAAGTAAGCAGAGTAAAAAGCGTTTTTTCATGGATAAATTTTGGCTCACACAGCCAAAATGATGCCAAAAATCCTATAAATCAAAGTATTGCAAGGCCAGCTTGTAACTATCCAAGCCGAAACCAAAAATACAACCTTTGCATACAGGTGTCAGTAAGGATTCATGCCTAAAAGATTCGCGCGCAGCGATATTAGAAATATGGACTTCAACCACTGGCGTTGAAATAGCCGCAATGCAATCGCGCAAGGCAACGCTCGTATGTGTATAACCACCTGCATTCAATATGATGCCGTCGGCGTTGGAATTTTGAAGTTGGTCAATGAGTTCCCCTTCTATGTTTGACTGAAAATAAGTCAATTCGTGTGAAAAGCCTTTTTTAAGTTCGTCGAAAAACGCTTCAAAGGTGACATTGCCATATATTTGTGTTTCACGGGTGCCGAGTAAATTCAAATTAGGACCATTGACAATAAGCAACTTCATAAGACATGCATTGGGAGCGCTATATTAAGGATTTTGTTTCATACCTGAAAATTGAAAAGGGTTTGGCCAACAATTCTATATTGGCCTATCAGCGAGACGTTGCGCTATTAGCTTCCTTTTTTGAAGAGGAAAGATGCAAGCCCGAACAAGTTGCCTACGAACAACTCAAAACCTTTGTGGCGCATCTCTACGACCTCGGTTTGGCAGCGCGCAGTCAGGCGCGGATCATTTCCGGGATCAAGCACTTTTTCAAGTTCCTCATTTTGGAGCGTTATATCCAAGCAGACCCCTCTGAGTTACTCGAGCAGCCCAAACTAGGGCGCAAACTTCCAGAGGTGCTCGAAATTGAAGAAATTGACGCCCTTTTAGCGGCCATAGACCTCAGCAGTGCAGAAGGCCAACGCAATCACGCCATGTTAGAAACGCTCTATAGTTGCGGCTTGAGGGTATCGGAACTCATCGGTTTGCGTTTTTCAGATTTGTATTTCGACGAAGGGTTTGTCCGCGTCATTGGCAAAGGCAATAAAGAACGTTTGGTGCCGGTATCTGAACAGGTCATTTTTGAAATCACGAACTACACCCGTCAAAGTCGTTTGGAGGTGCCCATTAAGGCCGGACAAGAACACTTTATTTTTTTAAATCGGCGCGGGCATCAGCTCACACGCGTCATGATTTTCACCATCATCAAGCAACTTGCCCAAAAAATGGGGCTCAACAAACAAATTTCTCCGCATACTTTTCGACATAGTTTTGCAACACATTTGGTGGAAGGCGGCGCCAATTTAAGGGCCGTTCAGGAGATGCTCGGACACGAATCTATCACCACCACAGAGATTTACACGCATCTGGACCAACGCTTTTTGCGCAAGGCCATCCTGAATCACCACCCGAGAAATCAGGTGAAATGAGTGCGATTGTTGAAAAAGGCTGCTATTTTGTGGATAATGGATTTGTAGTATTGTAAAAAGTTGTTATCTTTGCATCCGCTTTTGTAATTACACGTAATAATTTAGACATGTCACGAGTTTGTCAGTTAACAGGAAAGTCAGTGATGGTTGGAAACAACGTATCTCACTCTAATCGCAAGACCAAGCGTCGGTTTTATCCGAACTTGCTCACGAAGAAATTTTTCATTCCTGAAGAAGATAATTTTATCACTTTAAAGATTTCTGCTGCTGCATTGCGCACCATCAATAAGAAAGGAATCTCTGCTTGCTTGAAAGAAGCACGCCAAAAAGGATTTTTGAAATAACCTGTTGGGAAACAGAATAAACATTTAGAAAATGGCTAAGAAGAGTAAAGGCAACCGCATCCAAGTAATTCTAGAGTGCACTGAGCATAAAGAATCTGGTATGCCCGGTACATCACGATACATCACCACCAAGAACCGTAAAAATACGCCAGACCGTATGGAGATTAAGAAATTTAATCCCATCCTCAAGCGTATGACTGTCCATAAAGAAATTAAATAAGTAAGTCATGGCAAAGAAAGTAGTTGCATCACTCCAGAAAGGTGGAGGTAAAGAACATACAAAGGTGATCAAAATGGTCAAGTCTGAAAAGTCTGGCTCATACACCTTCAAAGAAGAAATCGTACACAACGACAAAGTAAAAGATTGGTTTACCAAAGGCTAAACCGTTGTGCATTCCCTTTTAAAGCTTCCAAGTTGGGAGCTTTTTTTTTATCTTAGCACATGGGCATATTTGATTTTTTTTCAAAATCCAAAAAAGAAACCCTTGATCCGGTTCAAAAAGAAACCCTCGATCAAGGTCTAGAGAAAACCAAACAAACATTTTTCTCTAAAATCACGCGTTTGCTCGTGGGCAAAAGCCGCGTAGACCAAGACGTCCTAGACGAACTTGAAGAAATCCTCATAACGGCAGATGTCGGGGTAGAAACCACCCTCAAAATCATCGAGCGCATCGAAACGCGCGTTTCCAAAGACCGCGTCATCAATTCAGAAGAACTCAACCAAATTCTCCGCGACGAAATCATTGCGCTCTTGGAAGAGAACGCTGCTAATTTTGAAGGCAAGCTCAAAATAGACAAACCTTCAGATGGCAACCCTTACGTACTCATGGTGGTTGGCGTAAACGGCGTGGGCAAAACCACTACCATCGGCAAGCTCGCCTATCAAATGAAGCAAGCCGGCTTAAAGGTTGTTTTGGGCGCTTCTGATACGTTTAGAGCAGCTGCTGTAGACCAACTGATCATCTGGGCCGACCGCGTGGGTGTACCAATCGTACAGCAAGGCATGGGCGCAGACCCCGCAAGTGTTGCTTTTGACGCTTTGCAATCTGCCAAAGCACAAGGAGCAGATGTCGTGATCATCGATACCGCTGGGCGCTTACACAACAAAGTCAACCTCATGCAAGAACTTTCCAAGATCAAGCGCGTGATGGATAAAGTGGTGCCAAATGCCCCTCATGAAATCCTATTGGTTCTAGACGGCTCAACGGGCCAAAATGCCTACGAACAGGCCAAGCAGTTTGCCCAAGCCACAGACATCAATGCACTTGCTGTTACCAAACTCGACGGCACAGCGAAAGGCGGTGTGGTCATTGGTATCTCAGATCAGATGAAAATCCCGGTCAAATACATTGGCGTAGGTGAAAAAATGGAAGACCTCCAGCTTTTTGACCGCAAGGCTTTTGTAGAAACCCTTTTCAAGTAACCATTAAATCAATTGCTGCGCCACGTAAGTTGCGTACTGGCCATTGAGTGCCATGAGCTCGTCGTGCTTGCCTTGCTCCGTTATTTGACCATCTTGCAAGACTAAAATTTGATCGGCCTGACGAATTGTAGACAAACGGTGGGCAATCACAATTGAAGTACGGCCCTTCATGAGCTCTTCTAAGGCCTCTTGAACGAGTCTTTCTGAAGTGGAGTCTAGTGCAGAGGTTGCTTCGTCTAAAATCAAAATACTCGGATTTTTGAGAATTGCCCTTGCAATAGCAATGCGCTGTTTTTGACCTCCTGA